>JAVCDJ010000166.1 GCA_030765845.1 Candidatus Stygibacter australis | reverse complement strand
ATATGGTACTTTTGATATCAGAAAGATAAATAGTCTAAAAGGATAAAAAATGAATGCATTGATCCCGCTTTATGTAGTAATTCCATTAGCTTCTGCCTTTATAATGGCAATTCTGGGGAGATTAATCAAAAACATTGGCAAAGTAGTCGTGGTAGTAGAACTGCTTTTTCTTACCTGTCTGACTCTATTTTTTATGCTGAAATCCCAGGGTACATTGGTCTATAGAGTTGGTGGCTTTCCTGATGTTGGAGATATCCCGATTGCTATCTATATGGTGATGGATGGACTTTCGAAATTACTATTGCTGATAATTTCTGCAGTAGGTTTTTTAACTGCCCTGTATTCCGTCTCATATACAAGAGAATATACTGCTGAAAGAAAATTCTATATATTATTCAGTTTAATGATTGCTGGTATGAATGGAATTGTGATCAGTGGTGATATTTTCAATATTTATGTATTTCTGGAAATTGCCGCAATTTCTTCTTACATCCTGGTTGCTTTTGGGGTAGAAAAACACCAGTTAGAAGCGTCCTTCAAATATCAGGTTCTGGGTTGTCTGGCATCACTATTGATCCTCCTGGCAATCGGATTTATTTATTGGGGTACAGGAACCCTTAATATTGCTGATATTTCCCGGCAGTTACCATATTCTGCACCTTTTGTGAAATTTGTATCCTTGCTTTTCCTGGTCGGATTTGGTTTGAAAGCTGCAATTTTCCCCTTCCATGCCTGGCTGCCTGATGCTCATTCATCTGCACCTTCACCAATTTCTGCCATGCTTTCCGGTGTACTCATCAAAGCGATTGGACTTTATGTGATATTCAGATTATTCTTTTCCATGTTTGCCCTTAATGCTGATATAGCGATGACGATCATTGTATTGGGAACTTTATCGATGATAATTGGTGGATTAATGGCAATAGGACAGTGGGATATGAAAAGACTACTGGCATATTCCAGTATCAGTCAGATGGGTTATGTGGTTATGGGAGTTGGAATAGGAATGTTAATTTTGGTGCGGAATGGGAGCCAGACAATTGCTGCCTTTGCAATTTTTGGTGCATTACTGCATCTATTAAATCACTCCGTATTCAAGAGCCTGCTATTTCTCAATGCCGGTGCTGTGGAATATCGAACCGGAATCAGGGATATGCGCAAATTAGGTGGATTATCAGAAAAAATGCCCATTACAAGTAAAACTTCGCTGATTGCCTCAATGTCAATTTCGGGAATTCCACCATTTAATGGATTCTTCAGTAAATTGATCATTATTCTTGCTGCAGTTCAAGCTCAATTTTACTGGCTGGCTTTCATTGCTGTTGCAGTTAGCATTATCACGATTTCATATTTTTTGAAATTTCAAAAATATATTTTCTATAATAAACCTGGAGAATATGATCACCAGATCAAGGAAGCTCCATTGCCTATGTCAATTGCAATGATGATTCTGGCATTATTATGTATAATGCTTAGTTTGATGGTGATCCCCTCACTCCGCGACCAGTTCATTTTCCCCGCTGTTAATGTGCTGATAAAAAATCTGCAGTATTCCGCAGCAGTATTAGGATGATGATTATGAAGCAGATAACATTATTTATAATTTTATTTTTGATCTGGATGGCATTTTCTTTCAGTCTTGAAACTGCAAATATCCTTAGTGGCGTATTTGCTGCTCTACTCACAACATTGATCTTCTCAAACAGATTTCTCACTTCCTGGCAGAAATTCTATAACCCGGTAAGATATTTCTGGTTGATCATTTATATAATCATATTCATCTGGGAATGTATCAAGGCAAATTTCGATGTTGCCTATCGCGTTCTTAGTCCCAGAATGCCTATTAAACCCGGTATTGTTAAAGTGCATTCATCATTGAAAACAGATATAGCGAGAGTAATCCTGGCAAATTCCATCACAATGACTCCCGGAACAATTACTGTAGATATTATCGATAGTGACCTGTATATCCATTGGATATATGTAAAAAGTGATGATCCGGAATACTACACCAAAAAGATCATCGGAAGATTTGAAACACTATTAAAAAGGATATTTGAATAATGATTGATATCTTATTGTATATTTTAATGGGACTAAGTTTCCTGTGTTTCCTGCGGGTTATCCTGGGACCATCTGTTGCCGATCGCATGGTGGCTATTGATATTTTTGGAATTCTGGTCGTAGGTATCTGCGTTTTCCTGGCAATTAAAACCAATAGACTGTTCCTTATCGATATTGCTATTGCCTGGATACTTATCAGTTTTATCGGCACTATCACACTGGCAAAATATTTAACAAGGAAGAAATTAGATGAATAGTATCAGCGTTATTCTTTATATAGTTGGAGCAGCATTTGATCTATTTGGCTGCCTGGGACTGCTTCGTCTGCCAGATGTTTATAATCGTCTCCAATCTGCCACTAAATCCGTTACCTTAGGAACGTGCAGTATCCTGCTGGGTTTATTTATCCAATTCGGATTTTCTGCTACAGGTATCAAAGCTCTTATTGCAATACCACTATTATTCTTCACTTCCACCGTTGCTGCCCATGCTCTGATTCGAGGATCATATAAGGCTGGAATTGAATTGTCAGATAAAACTGTGGTTGATCATTATAAGGAGCAGAACAAATGAGATATCCCAAATTGCGTGAAGTAAGGGAAGCCCTGGTTTCTTTATTCACAAAGCCATATACAAGTCCATTCCCGAAAGGTGAATTCAAACCTTTTCCCGGATATCGAGGTAAACCGGTGGTGGATGAAGATAATTGCGTAGGCTGCGAAACCTGCGCCAATGTTTGCCCGTCCAATGCCATTACTTTTGAAGATGATCCCAATACTGGTATCAGAACCATTACTCGCGATTATGGCAGGTGCATCTTTTGTGGTAAATGCGAAGAACACTGCATCACCGGTAAAGGTGTAGTACTATCTGATGAAATTTATGATCTTGCCTGCTTTGATCGTGCTGAAGTGGTTGAAACTCAGGAACGTGAACTTCTTATTTGTGATAATTGCGGGGCTATTATTACCACAAAGCAGCATATGCAGTTTATTCATGACCAGCTTGGTGCCAAGGCGTTTGCATCAGTGCTTAATTTGAATATGCTTAATGAGCGATTGCAGCTTTCCAGGGCTGAAGATGTTTCTATTCCCATAAAAGATGGCCTGAAAAGAAAGAATACCTATAATATTCTCTGTCCTAACTGCAATCGTAAGCTCCAGATAGAAAATCTTAGCTAAGTGTTTGATTCCTTTAAACCGTTATTGGATGCTACAGGTAAAAAACTCCTCTTTGTGGGAGTAGGGAACAGGTTAAAATCTGATGATGCAATTGGAATTATTATCTGTGAAGAACTTGAGAAAAGACCCCTTTTAGATACCCTTATTGTAGAAGCCGCTATTGAGAAATTCGTTGGTAAAATTAATTCCCTTGCTCCTGATCTGCTTGTTCTGGTAGATTGCACAGATTTTGACCGTGAATCAGGTTACTTCAAGATGATCCATATTTCTGAAATTCCCGATAATACT
>JAVCDJ010000165.1 GCA_030765845.1 Candidatus Stygibacter australis | reverse complement strand
AGACAGTATCCTTTGCAGTATATGATAATAGTGCAGATGCAGTCTTAAATGTATCTTACACGACCCAGACAATTCCAGGCGGAGATCTGGGTTATCCTCCGGATCTGTTACCTATTGCAGCAACAACCGAAATAACAACAGAAAGCTGTTTGACGGGAGAAATGCTAAGTGTATATTTCCCGATCGGAGAATATGAAATAACATTAACAGTAACGGATGATGGTGGAGCTACAGATAGTGAAACAACCACCGTAACCGTCACAGAATATAATAATCCCCCGGTAGCCGATACCGGCGGACCTTATGAAGAATCAGTTCTTGAAGGCGGAACAGGAGCATTTGTGGGACTTGACGGAACAGAATCTTATGATGTAGATGGTGAGATAGTAAGCTGGGAATGGTGCTGGATCGGAGAAGGTGGATTAAGCTTCCCGAGACCCTGGGATGTAGTATATTACACCAATAGCACCGTAGCTTATGGAGAAGTAACCATTGATGGTGAATTAGCAGCTACAGATGATGAAGTAGGAGCTTTTGTAGGAGAAGAATGCCGTGGTATTGGCTACGTAGTGAATGACGGCACAACAGCAATAACTACCTTGAACATTCAGGGAGAAGAAGTAGAGACCGTGAATTTTGCAGTATATGATATAAGTGCTGGCGAGTTATGTACAGTAACATTTAATACTCAAACCTCACCAGGAAATGATCTAGGTTATCCTCCAGACCTGCTTCCGATCTATGCCGTAAGTACAGGCGGCGGCGGTGGAGAAGAGCTAACGATCTTTCCACGTCCTTGGGATATGGTAACATACACCAACAGTACAGTAGCTTATTGCGAAGTAACTATCAATGGATCACCAGCAGAAGCCGGTGATGAAGTAGGAACCTTTGTAGATAGCGAGTGCCGTGGAGTTGGAACCGTAACTGTAAACGGCAGTCAGGCGATCTGTTCGATAAATATCCAGGGAGATAATCCCGAGACAGTAGAATTTAATGTATATGATGCAAGTGCATCGACGATATATGGAGTATCCTATACCACCCAGACAATTCCTGGTGGAGATCTAGGTTATCCACCAAACATGTTGCCAATAGCAGCAACCAGCAGTGGCGGAACGGGAACAGTTTCATTCCCACGCCCATGGGATATGGTAACATACACCAACAGTACTATAGCATATTGCGAAGTAACTATCAATGGATCACCAGCAGAAGCCGGAGATGAAGTAGGAACTTTTGTAAATAGCGAATGCCGTGGAATTGGAACCGTAACTATAAGTGGCAGTCAGGCGATCTGTTCGCTCAATATCCAGGGAGATAATTCCGAGACAGTAGAATTTGCAGTATATGATAATAGTGCAGATGCGGTCTTAAATGTATCTTACACGACCCAGACAATTCCAGGCGGAGATATAGGTTATCCACCGGATTTATTACCAATATCAGCAAGCAGTAGTCGAGGCAGTTTCACACTAAGAGAAGACTTCCCACGTCCCTGGAATTTTGTAACCTATACAAATAGCACAGTAGCATATTGTGAAGTAACCATAGACGGAGAATTAGCAGCAACAGGCGACGAAGTAGGAACCTTTGTAGATGGAGAGTGCCGTGGAGTAGGAACCGTAACTAATGACGGTACAATGGCAATAACAACCTTGAATATTCAGGGAGATAATCCTGAGACAGTATCCTTTGCAGTATATGATAATAGTGCAGATGCAGTCTTAAATGTATCTTACACGACCCAGACAATTCCAGGCGGAGATCTGGGTTATCCTCCGGATCTGTTACCTATTGCAGCAACAACTGAAGTAACAACAGAAAGCTGTTTGACGGGAGAAATGCTAAGTGTATATTTCCCGATCGGAGAATATGAAATAACATTGACAGTAACGGATGATGGTGGAGCTACAGATAGTGAAACAACAACCGTAACCGTCACAGAATATAATAATCCCCCGGTAGCAGATGCCAGCGGACCTTATGAAGAATCAGCCGAGGAAGGTGGAACATTTGCCTCTGTAGGATTAGACGGGACAGGATCCTATGATGTAGATGGTGAGATAGTAAGCTGGGAATGGTGTTGGATTGGTGAAGGTGCAGTTTACTATTCACGTCCATGGTTACCAGAGATCTATAGTAATAGTACGATCTGTTATGGTGAAGTACGCATAGATGGACTTGCAGCTATGGATGATGATGAAGTAGGAGCCTTTGTAGGTGAAGAATGCCGTGGAGTAGGTTATGTTCGTCGAGAAGGATCTGAAGCTTTAGTAACGCTTAATATTCAGGGAGAAGAAGTAGAGACCGTACATTTTGCCGTATATGATATAAGTGAGAGTACAATATGTACAGTAACTTATTATACCTTAACTAATCCAGGTGGAGATATAGGTTATCCACCAGCAGAAATACCGATCTATGCTTATTCAAGTGAAGGTCAGGAAACCGAGATCTTCCCGCGTCCCTGGGATGTAGTGAATTATACAAATAGTACAGTGGCATATTGCCTTGTAACGATAGATGGCAGTCCTGCTTCATTCGGTGATGAAGTAGGAGCCTTTGTAGAAAACGAATGTCGAGGAGTAGGTGTAGTTGTTGATAATAGTCGCGAGACGATCAGCAGCCTTAATATTCAGGGCGAGAGTGTTGAGACCGTAAACTTTGCCGTTTATGATCTAAGCGCTAATTCCGTATATGGAGTATCCTACAGTACCTTGACGAATCCCGGTGGAGACATAGGCTATCCTCCAAACATGTTGCCAATAGCAGCACTAAGTAATGGAGGTACAGGACCCGATGTATTCCCACGTCCCTGGAATATGGTAACATACACCAACAGTACGGTAGCGTATTGCGATGTAACTATCAATGGTTCAGCAGCAGCAGCCGGTGATGAAGTAGGTGTATTTGTAGATAGTGAATGTCGTGGAGTTGGCAATGTAGTGATAAGTGGATCAGATGCAATCTCTACAGTAACTATTCAGGGCGAGAGCGTTGAGACAGTGAACTTTGCCGTTTATGACCTAAGCGCAAATTCCGTATATGGAGTATCCTACAGTACCTTGACTAATCCCGGCAATGATATCGGTTATCCACCGAATTTATTACCAGTAGCAGCAAGCAGCAGTCGAGGCAGTTTCACCTTAAGAGAAGACTTCCCACTTCCGTGGAATGTAGTCAATTATACTAATAGTACAGTAGCATATTGTAATGTAACAATAGATGGCGAGATGGCAACAGAAGAAGATCAAGTAGGAGCATTTGTAGGAAGTGAATGCCGAGGAGTCGGAGATATCTCACTCCTTTCCGGTCAATCAATCAGCAGTCTTAATATTCAGGGTGAGTCAGCAGAGACAGTATCCTTTGCAGTGTATGATTATAGTGCAGATGCCGTCATAAATGTATCTTATACAACAATGACTAATCCTGGAAATGATATAGGTTATCCACCAGATCTGTTACCTATAGCAGCAGCAACCGAAGTAGTTCAGGAGCTTACCAACTGTTTCAGTGGTGAAACCCTTGATGTGATATTCCCAATTGGTGAATATGAAGTAACATTGACAGTAACGGATGATGATGGAGCCACAGATAGTGAAATAACAACTGTAACCGTTCTGGAATATAATGAAGCACCAGTAGCAGATGCCAGTGGACCTTATGAGGAATCAACCCAGGAAGGTGGAACATTTGCCTCTGTAGGATTAGACGGGACAGGATCCTATGATGTAGATGGTGAGATAGTAAGCTGGGAATGGTGCTGGATTGGAGAAGGTGCAGTTTACTATTCACGTCCATGGTTACCGGAGATCTATAGTAATAGTACGATCTGTTATGGTGAAGTACGCATAGATGGACTTGCAGCTATGGATGATGATGAAGTAGGAGCCTTTGTAGGTGAAGAATGCCGTGGAGTAGGTTATGTTCGTCGAGAAGGATCTGAAGCTTTAGTAACGCTTAATATTCAGGGAGAAGAAGTAGAGACCGTACATTTTGCCGTATATGATATAAGTGAGAGTACAATATGTACAGTAACTTATTATACCTTAACTAATCCAGGTGGAGATATAGGTTATCCACCAGCAGAAATACCGATCTATGCTTATTCAAGTGAAGGTCAGGAAACCGAGATCTTCCCGCGTCCCTGGGATGTAGTGAATTATACAAATAGTACAGTGGCATATTGCCTTGTAACGATAGATGGCAGTCCTGCTTCATTCGGTGATGAAGTAGGAGCCTTTGTAGAAAACGAATGTCGAGGAGTAGGTGTAGTTGTTGATAATAGTCGCGAGACGATCAGCAGCCTTAATATTCAGGGCGAGAGTGTTGAGACCGTAAACTTTGCCGTTTATGATCTAAGCGCTAATTCCGTATATGGAGTATCCTACAGTACCTTGACGAATCCCGGTGGAGACATAGGCTATCCTCCAAACATGTTGCCAATA
This sequence comes from Candidatus Stygibacter australis, assembly GCA_030765845.1. Taxonomy (NCBI): domain Bacteria; kingdom Pseudomonadati; phylum Candidatus Cloacimonadota; class Cloacimonadia (SeqCode); order Cloacimonadales (SeqCode); genus Candidatus Stygibacter; species Candidatus Stygibacter australis. Next base: position 50,866 of record JAVCDJ010000165.1, on the reverse strand, counting down.
GCAGCACTAAGTAATGGAGGTACAGGACCCGATGTATTCCCACGTCCCTGGAATATGGTAACATACACCAACAGTACGGTAGCGTATTGCGATGTAACTATCAATGGTTCAGCAGCAGCAGCCGGTGATGAAGTAGGTGTATTTGTAGATAGTGAATGTCGTGGAGTTGGCAATGTAGTGATGAGTGGATCAGATGCAATATCTACAGTAACTATTCAGGGCGAGAGCGTTGAGACCGTAAACTTTGCCGTTTATGATCTAAGCGCTAATTCCGTATATGGAGTATCCTACAGTACCTTGACGAATCCGGGCAATGATATCGGTTATCCACCGAATTTATTACCAGTAGCAGCCAGCAGCAGTCGAGGCATTTTCACACTAAGAGAAGACTTCCCACTTCCGTGGAATGTAGTCAATTATACTAATAGTACAGTAGCATATTGTAATGTAACAATAGATGGCGAACTGGCAACAGAAGAAGATCAAGTAGGAGCATTTGTAGGAAGTGAATGCCGAGGAGTCGGAGATATCTCACTCCTTTCAGGTCAATCGATCAGCAGTCTTAATATTCAGGGTGAGTCAGCAGAGACAGTATCCTTTGCCGTATATGATTATAGTGCAGATGCCGTCATAAATGTATCTTACACGACAATGACTAATCCCGGAAATGATATAGGTTATCCACCAGATCTGTTACCAATAGCAGCAGCAACGGAAGTAGTTCAGGAGCTTGCCAACTGTTTCAGTGGTGAAACCCTTGATGTGATATTCCCAATTGGTGAATATGAAGTAACATTGACAGTAACAGATGATGATGGCGCCACAGATAGTGAAACAACAACCGTAACCGTTCTGGAATATAATGAAGCACCAGTAGCAGATGCCGGCGGACCTTATGAAGAAGTAGCTGATCCAGAGAGCGAACTTGGAACAGTAAATCTTGATGGAAGTGGATCTCATGATGTAGATGGTGAGATAGTAAGCTGGGAATGGTGCTGGATTGGAGAAGGTGGATTATACTATTCACGTCCATGGCTACCGGAGATCTATAGTAATAGTACGATCTGTTATGGTGAAGTACGCATAGATGGACTTGCAGCTATGGATGATGATGAAGTAGGAGCCTTTGTAGGTGAAGAATGCCGTGGAGTAGGTTTTGTGCGTCGAGAAGGATCTGAAGCTTTAGTAACGCTCAATATTCAGGGTGAAGAAGTAGAGACCGTACATTTTGCAGTATATGATATAAGTGAGAGTACAATATGCAATGTAACGTATTATACCTCAACTAATCCAGGTGGAGATATTGGTTATCCGCCAGCAGAATTACCGATCTATGCTTATTCAGGTATCGGTCAGGAAGTAGAGATCTTCCCACGTCCCTGGAATGTAGTGAATTATACAAATAGTACAGTAGCTTATTGCCAGGTAACGATAGATGGAAATTCTGCCTCTGTTAATGATGAAGTAGGTGCATTTGTGGATGGAGAGTGTAGAAGTATAGGAAATATTGCTATTTATGAAGGCATGACTATATCTACAATGAACATTCAGGGAGAAAGCATTGAAACAGTACAATTTGCTGTTTATGATGCAAGTATGGATGAAGTCTATAGCGTCGCCTATATTACCCTTACGGCTCCAGGTGGAAATATTGGTTATCCGCCAGATCTTTTACCTATTAATGCGATCAGTGGAAGAAGCAGCAAATTCTCTCTTTCAAGAGAAAGTTTCCCACGTCCTTGGAATGTGGTCAATTATACTAATAGTACCGTGGCATATTGTAACGTAACAATAGATGGCGAACTGGCAACAGAAGAAGATCAAGTAGGAGCATTTGTGGGAAGTGAATGTCGAGGAGTAGGAGATATATCCCTGCTCTCCGGTCAATCAATAAGCAGTCTTAATATCCAGGGTGAGTTAGCAGAGACAGTATCCTTTGCAGTATATGATTATAGTGCAGATACAGTCTTAGATGTTTCTTACACAACGATGACAAATCCTGGAAATGATATTGGTTATCCACCAGACCTATTACCTATAGCAGCAGCAACAGAAGTTTTTCAGGAGCTTGCCAACTGTTTCAGTGGTGAAACCCTTGATGTGATATTCCCAATTGGTGAATATGAAGTAACCCTTACTGTCACAGATGATGATGGAGCCACAGATAGTGAAACAACAACAGTAATAATTACAGAATTCAACTATGAACCTGTAGCGGATGCTGATGGTCCATATCTGGAAGAAGCAGAAATAAATGGATTAGGTGAAATCGGTCTTGATGGAAGTGGATCTTATGATCTTGATGGAGAAATAGTCAGTTGGGAATGGTGCTGGTATGGTCAAGGTTCGGAATACTATCCAAGACCATGGTCACCAGAAGTATATTCTAATAGTACTATAGCCTATGGTATTGTAACTATTGATGGTGAAAATGCAGCCGAATATGATGAGGTAGGAGCATTTATAAATGGAGAATGCCGAGGTTTGGGATATGTAAGTATAATTAATAGTGATGGCATGGTGACAATGAATATTCAGGGAGAAGAACCAGAAATAGTACATTTTGCAGTTTATGATGTGAGTGAAGATGAGATTTGTATGGTCTCATTTTTCACAATAACAGATCCTGGAAATGATATTGGATATCCACCAGATTTATTACCATTAGCAGGATATTCAGTTGGTAATACACCTGGGTATCAAGTCTTCCCACGCCCCTGGAATGTTGTAAATTACACTAATAGCACTGTTGCTTATGGTGAGGTTACAATCGATGGAATCCCTGCATCTCCTGGCGATGAAGTTGGTGCTTTTGTTGAAGATGAATGTAGAGCAATTGGAAATGTAGTAGATAATGGTGGTCAGTCGATTGTTACTATGAATATTCAAGGTGAATCGGTTGAAGTAGTCAATTTTGCAGTTTGGGATTTAAGTGTGGGAGAGGTGATTGGTGTTACATTTGCTACTTACACAAATCCGGGTGGTAATATTGGTTATCCACCGGATCTTCTACCAATTGCTGCTTCAGGATCAATTAATCGGACAATATTCCCGCGTCCATGGAATGTAGTGAATTATACAAATAGTACCGTAGCCTATGGAGAGGTGACAATCAATGGAATTCCTGCATCTCCTGGAGACGAAGTAGGTGCTTTTGTTAATGGTGAATGTAGGGGAAATGGTGTTGTGACTGATGTTGCAAGAACTTCAATAGTGAGTCTAAACATTCAAGGTGAAGTAGTTGAGATTGTCAATTTTGCGGTCTGGGATAGTAGTGAAGATGAAGTATTACAGGTAATATATACAACAATGACTGATCCAGGACATGATATTGGCTATCCACCCTATTTATTGCCAATTGCTGCATCCACTGAGGTCCCAAATGAAACATTGAACTGTGTATATGGTGAGAATGTTGATGTCTTCTTCCCAACAGGTACTTATGAAGTGACTTTGACTGTGACTGATGATGATGGAGCAACTGCAACTGATCAAACTACAGTAACAATCACTGATTATAATTATCCACCTGTAGCTGATGCTGATGGCCCTTATGAAGCCGAGGCTCAGGAAGGTGGAGTAGCAGGTGTTCAGCTTGATGGTAGCGGATCATATGATCTGGATGGATCAATTGTAAGTTATGAATGGTGCTGGGCTGGTGATGGTAGTACCATCTTCCCGCGTCCATGGAATGTTGTAAATTACACAAATAGTACTATTGCTTATTCTCGTGTTACAATTGATGGGGAAAATGCCACAATTCGCGATGAAGTAGGTGCTTTTGTACAAGGTGAATGTAGAGCCGTTGGATCAGTTTTTGTTGATAATAATAGTTCATATTCAACCTTTAATATCCAGGGAGAAATTGAAGAGACAGTAAACTTTGCTGTTTACGATTATAGTGAAAATCAGGTTTGGTCTGTATCATATTATACTCAAACTAATCCGGGTAATGATATAGGTTATCCCCCAGATTTTCTACCAATAAATGCGATATCGACAACTGGTTCGTATGGCTACGTATTCCCTCGTCCCTGGAATGTAATGAATTATACTAATAGCACAGTTACTTACGGAAGAGTTACAATTGATGGAGTTTCAGCAGAAATCGGAGACGAAGTATGTGCATTTGCTGATGATGAATGCCGGGGAGTCGGTTTTGTGACACTTAATAGAACAGAGGCAATTGTGACCTTTAATATCCAGGGTGAAACGATTGAAACTGTGAACTTTGCAGTTTATGACCAAAGTGCAGATGCTGTATATGGTGTTATCTATTCAACTCAAAGTAATCCTGGTGGAGATCTGGGATATCCTCCGAATCTATTACCGATAGCAGCTACCTCAAATAGAACGTCTCTAGGTAATAGTCGTAGCAGGAATTTCCCAAGACCTTGGGAGCCAGTTTATTATACAAATAGTACTGTAGCTTATGGAAGAGTCACTATTGATGGACAAAATGCAACTTTAGATGATGAGGTTGGTGCGTTTATAAATGGTGAATGCCGTGGAGTTGGCAATATAGCTATGGTTGAAGGAACGTCAATAGCAACGCTGAATATTCAGGGTGAAACGATTGAAACGGTTAATTTTGCAGTTTATGATGCAAGTGAAGATGCAATTTTAACAGTTAATTATTCCACTCAGACTAATCCAGGTAATGATATTGGTCTGCCTCCTGATTTGTTACCAATTGCAGCAGTTACAGAGATTAATTATAATTGCGTATATGGTGAAAATCCGTTGGTTTATTATCCAGTAGGTAATTACTTCGTAACTCTTACTGTTACTGATGACCGAGGTGCCACTGATACAGATTTAACTACAGTAACTGTAACAGAATATAATAATCCACCAATTGCCGTTGCCGGTGGTCCTTATGAAGAGATTGCTTCTACGGAGACGGGAGTGGCAACAGTTAATTTCGATGGATCCGGAAGTTATGATATTGATGGTGAAATCGTAAGTTATGAATGGTGTTGGGGTGGTACACCAGGTAGTTCAGGCAATATCCCAAGACCTTGGGATATAGTTTTCTACACAAACAGCACCGTGGCTTATGGTGAAGTAACCATAGATGGTGAACCTGCATCCCCAGGTGATGAAGTTGGTGCCTTTGTAAGTAACGAATGTAGAGGGATTGGGGTTGTTGTAGATAATTCTCGTAATTCTATTATAACAATGAATATCCAGGGTGAAACCGTAGAAACAGTTCATTTTGCAGTCTGGGATCAGAGTAGTGATCAAGTATATAATGTGAGCTATTCCACACAAACCAGTCCTGGAAATGATATTGGTCTTCCACCAGATCTATTACCCATAGCAGTTATTACAAATTCAAGATTTAGTAAGACATCATTAGTAAGAACTGCTTTCCCAAGACCTTGGAATATAGTTAATTATACAAATACAACAGTTGCATATGGTGAAGTTACAATAGATGGAGAACCAGCTTCTCCAGGTGATGAAGTGGGAGCATTCGTAAGTAATGAATGCAGGGGTATTGGTTTTGTAACCGATAATAGTAGAAATTCGATAGTGAGTTTGAATATTCAGGGAGAATCAGTGGAATTGGTTCACTTTGCAGTTTACGATGTTAGTGAAGCTGAAGTAATTTCGGTTTATTATACTACAATGACCAATCCAGGTTATGATATTGGTTATCCTCCCAATCTTCTACCGATAGCAGCGTATACAGAATCAACAGAAGAAACCTGCATATATGGTGAATTTCCAAGTTATGATTTTCTACCTGGAGACTATGAAGTTACATTAACAGTTACTGATAATGATGGAGATACAGCTACCGACGTAACAACAGTTAGTGTGATTGCAGAAAATCTCAGTCCTGTAGCAGATGCAGGTGAAGATTATTTTGAACAGGCTCAAGATGGATATGCAGAAGTTACCCTTGATGGATCGGGATCTTATGATACTGATGGAACTATTGTCAGTTACTATTGGAACTGGGATGGCGGCGGAGTCGTTGTTTTCCCAAGACCTTGGGAACCTGTAGTTTATACTAACAGTACTATTGCTTACGGTATCGTAACCATTGATGGAGAACCGGCCGGAATGGGCGATCAGGTTGCTGCTTTTGTTGGTAATGAATGTCGAGGTGTAGCTGATATAACATTGGATAACAGTAGAAAAAGAAACTCAAAAACTCGGAGAGATTTAACTTCTCTAGTAACTCTGAATATTCAGGGTGAAGAAGTTGAACAAGTTCAATTTGCTGTTTGGGATAGCAGTACAGACCAGGTATATTCTGTAAGTAATACTTATATGACTGATCCTGGTGGAGATATTGGTTATCCACCTAACGAACTTCAAATCAATGCATCTTCATTTAATGGAGCGCGTATTAGTGCCATTGGTGAATTCGTTTCTGTTGTATTCCCGATAGGTATTTATAATGTTCAGCTTACTGTTACCGATAATTATGGAGCAACAGATTCTGATGAAGCTATTGTTACTGTTGGAGCACAGGCAGAACCATCACAGATTTTCCCCAAACCATGGGATATTGTTACTTACACAAATAGTACAATAGCTTATGGAATAGTTACAATTGATGAAGAACCTGCAGCAATTGGAGATGAAGTAGGTGCTTTTGTGGGTAACCAGTGTAGAGCAGTTGCAAGTGTTTATCACATAGATGATGGAAGAAATCGCGAGATCAGTGCCCATGTAACAATGAATATTCAGGGTGAAACTATCGAACAGGTTCGTTTTGCCGTCTGGGATGCCAGTGTAGATGAAGTACTCAGTGTTGCCTTTAGCACATATACAAATCCCGGGTACGATATTGGTTATCCTCCTGATGAATTGCCCATTGCTGCTACAAGATATGCAAGACCAGATCTTCCAGATTATCCCTGGTATATAAATCCGAATATCTGGGATGATTATACTACTGCGGTGTGTACCGTGTATATTGATGATTATCCTGCAGCTTCGGGTGATATGGTGGGTGTATTTGATCTCAATGGTATTCCTCGTGGTGAAGGTGAAGTAATCAATAATGGAACTCAAGGCCTTACAACTTTCGAAATACTCGGTGATTATTCAGAGATTATCTATTTCTCAGTCTGGGATGAAAGTGCTGACTTCATGTGCTTTGTTCAAGAATACACTTATTCAGCTCCAGGAGATACATTATATCTCACGATTAATGCCTATACAAATATGTTACCAGTAGCTGTTCCAGGAGGTCCTTATATAGCTCAGGCTGATTTATCTGGAATGGCAGATGTTGCATTAGATGGATCAGAATCCTATGATTTTGATGGTGAGATCGTTTCCTATCAATGGTTATTAAATGATAATATCATATCTGAAACAGCAGTATTTACCTATACCTTTGATGTTGGAATTCATAATATGACTCTTGTTGTTACTGATGATGATGATGGTATTGGTTCAGCTGATTTCACGGTTGAAATCATATCTATGACTAATGAGCCACCAGTCGCTATAGGTGATAATTATTCAATTGCAGAAGACACTCAACTACTTGTTATTTCAGAAAATGGTGTTCTGGCAAATGATATTGATACAGTTCCAGGTGGCTGGCCTGATTCTCTGACGGCTGTCCTGACTGATTCTGTAATACACGGTAGCCTTGAATTCAATTCTGATGGATCATTTAGTTATATACCTGTTATGAATTTCAATGGTCAGGATAGATTCCGTTACATAGCCTTTGATGGTCTTGATTATTCTGAAGAAGCATTAGTCTTAATTAATATTACTGCTGTAAATGATGCCCCGGTAGCTGATGCAGATGGACCTTATCCAGGACAGGCAGATCTTTCAGGATTTGCAGAAGTTACTCTTGATGCTTCTGCTTCTTATGATCTTGATGGTGAAATAATTTCTTACCTGTGGTCATGGAATGATACTCTATCAATTACTGGTGTTAATGCTACAGCATCATTCCCTGTAGGACCAACAACAGTATATCTTACCGTTACGGATAATAATGGTGCAACAGATAGAGACTCAAGTTATGTAGGAATTTCAGATTATATTAATATTACACCAGTTGCTGTAGCTGATTCGTTCTATACTTTAGAAGATCAAAATCTTGTTGTTACTTCTTCAACAGGTATAATGGTCAATGATACGGATGATGGATATCCTGGTCGTTTAGTTGCGATCTTAGCTGATAGTACTACTCATGGTACCCTGGTTTATGAAATTGATGGATGGGATGGAGCATTCACTTACATCCCTGATAGCAATTATTATGGAACAGACATGTTCAGATATTATTTATTTGATGGTCAAACCTTTTCTAATGTGGTGCAGGTAACAATCTATGTAGAATCTGTAAACGATCTACCAGTTGCCGAAGCTGGAGGACCTTATCAAACTCAGGCAGATAACACGGGATATGCTACAATTACGCTCGACGCGAGTGAGAGCGATGACATTGATGGGTCAATAGTGCTTTATCAGTGGACATGGGATGATAATAATGTAGCTACTGGAATGATTCTGGAAGCAGTATTCCCATTAGGAACTACGACTGTCACTTTAACAGTAACCGATGATAGTGGTGATTCCGATACTGATAGCACCTACGTTGGAGTTGCTCAATACGATAACCAGATCCCTGTAGCTTTACCTGATAATTACAATATTGATGAAGACACAATTCTCATTGCTGATACTGCTCAGGGAGTTTTAGCTAATGATACAGATGATGGTTACCCTGAAATACTAACAGCAATATTGGCTGACAGCACTATTTATGGTTCAATAAGTTTAAATTCTGATGGTTCATTTACTTATATTCCAATGAGTAATTACTATGGTTCTGATTCATTTACCTATGTTGCTTACGATGGACAGGTGATTTCAACATCAACACTAGTTACGATTTCAATAAATTCGATTAATGACGAACCTGTAGCTGATGCTGGAGGTCCCTATAATGCCCAGGCCGATGAGACTGATTCCGCAGTGATCACTTTGGATGCTTCAGGAAGTTTTGATGCTGAAAATTCCATTGTTAGTTACCTATGGACATGGTCTGGAGGATCCGCTAATGGTGAAATTGTTTCTGCAAGCTTCCCAGTTAATACTACAATAGTAACTCTTACAATAACTGATTCAGAAGGTGCAATTGATACAGATACAGCCCTGGTGGGAATAGCTGCATATAATAATCAGATACCTGTTACCGAGATGGATCAATATGAAACTGATGAAGATGTTGTTCTCACAGTGCTTTCTGCTCAGGGTGTTCTTGCTAATGACAGTGATGACGGTTATCCAGAAATACTAACCGCAATATTGGATGAAGGCACTACGTATGGTTCAATTAGTTTAAATTCTGATGGTTCATTTGAATATACTTCTCAATTGAATTATTTCGGAAGTGATCAATTTACTTATGTTGCCTTTGATGGTCAGGTTTATTCAGATATTACTTATGCTTATATTACAATCAATTCTGTTAATGATAATCCTGTAGCTGATGCTGGTGACCCTTATAATGGGATTGCTGATACTACTGATACTGCAGTTATTACGCTCGATGGTAGCGGCTCATATGATCTTGATGGTGAGATAGTTTCCTGGTTGTGGAGCTGGGAAACCGGCATTGCATCCAGAGACAGAAATAGAGAGTCAATGGAAGGTGAAATTGTTTCTGCTACCTTCCCAACAGGAACTACCAATGTTACTCTAATCGTAACTGATGATCAGGGTGGAACAGATACGGATGATACTATAGTGAGTGTTTCATCTTACGATAATCAAACTCCAGTTGCTTATCCAGAAAACTATTCTGTACTGGAAGATGAGATTCTTGTTGTAGGTGCGATAAATGGTGTTCTTGTTAACGATTCTGATGATAATTATCCAGAGTTATTAACTGCTGTTCTAGCACCGAACGGTGATGTACAACACGGTAATTTGGATCTGCAGGCTTCAGGTGCATTTATTTATACGCCTGATGCGGGATTTGTTGGTTATGATTTCTTTGATTATATGGCTTATGATGGAGAAGTAAATTCTCCTGCAGTTACCGTTACAATCGAAGTGATCAATGTTAATGATCCCCCGGAGATTGTATTACCAGATTTCTTCACCTTTAATGAAGATTCGCAATTGATCGAAGACTTTGCATCATACATTTCCGATGTCGATTCACCGGAATTAGAACTGACTGCAGAAGGTAATATTAATATCAATATCAGTATCGATCAACTGGTAGTAACTTTCTCAGTACCAGAAAACTGGTATGGAAATGAAGTTATCTATTTCACTGTAGATGATATGCAGACAAGGTTAATTGCTACTGATAGCGTGAATGTTATTGTAAATTCAGTTAACGATGATCCCGTGTTAGTTCAGGAAATACCTGATTATTATCTTATAGAAGATTTTGATCCATTCGATGTCGATCTTAGTGATTACTTCCAGGATGTGGATAATGAATTAACCTATATAGTAGATTATGAAACTTTCCAGATTTCAGCAATGATCAACCAGGAATGGCTGACAATATCCTCAATACTTAACTGGTATGGCACAACCGAGGTAGTGGTAACTGCTGAAGATGGTATGTATCGTTCAGCAGTTAGTGATACTTTCATGGTCTTTGTTGCTATGGGTGGTAATCAGGTGCTTGATTTGATTGAAAACTGGAACTGGATATCATTCTATATTCATCCTGAAGATACAAGCTTAAGTGGTGTCTTTGGTCCTTTAGATGATAATGTTAATGTAGTTAAATATCAGACCCAATCAGCTCAATATATTCCTGAATATAATGATTGGATGGGTGATTTGGAATATGTTACCGATGGTCAGGGTTATCTGGTTCAGATGAACCAGGAATTCCAGGATTTCACAGTTATTGGTTCTGTTATTCCAGTTGCTACTCCAATTGAGATGACTGAGGATTGGAACTGGATAGCTTATTATCCACAAACTCCTGACAGTTTGAATAGTGCCCTGGCAACTATCCTGGATAATGTGGAAACTGTTAAAGATCAGCAGCATTCCGCTGATTACTATCCAGAATGGAATATTTGGCTTGGAGATCTTGACGTAATGCAGGCAGGAGTTGGTTACAAAGTAAAATTAGCAAGTCCTGATACTTTAACTTATCCTGAGATATTCACAAGGCAGAAGCACCGGGATGATAGTCAGGATTCAAATAACAGCACTGACAATACGTTAAACAGGCGCTGGGAAATAATGCCGGGTACTGAAAACAATATGATCGTAATGGCACAGATGACAACTCCTTCTGGCAATATTCTGCCACTGAATGATATTTCATGTGCCGTATTTGATCTTGATGGTAATTGTAGAAGCAATGGTTACTGGCAATATGTACCTCAATTAGATTGCGGTTTCTGGTATTTCACTGTCGTTGGTAATTTGGAAAATGAACCTCTTCACTTTGCTTATTATGATGCAGAAGGCAATGAATATATAAGTGATTATGAGTTGATCTTTGATTCAGATAGCAAATTAGGTGATCCTTATAATCTGCTTACTGTAGAATTCCTTATAACTGAAGGCAACGAAGATCTTGATGTTCCTTCCAGTTATTCATTAAACCAGAACTACCCCAATCCATTTAATCTAAAATCAGGAGAGAGAGATTTTAATACCTGCATAAGGTATGGTTTACCCGTTTCAGGAGATGTCAAATTGTCCCTCTATAATATAAGAGGACAAAAGGTGTGTGATATTGTTAATGAGGTTCAGGAAGCTGGATTCCATACTATTGAGTGGGATGGGACTGATAAGTTTGGTAATTCGGTTTCTGCAGGTTTGTATTTCTATTATCTCAAATCTGGTGAAACTTCATTACACCGTAAATTGATCATCTTAAAATAATTAAGTAAATGGCTGATAGCCTGCAAAGGCTATCAGCCAAATGAAGAGCCAAATGAAACCAGATGAAAATAACTCGTTCGAGGGGGTTTATTAAAATGAAGATGTTAAAAATTGTTGTTCTTAGTGTTATCATGATTTTGTGCGTGAATGTGTCTGCTGAAATACCAGATTGGGAAATAATTCCTGGTACTCAGTATAGTATGCAAGTCTATTCTCAGGTAGAATTCATGGCTCAATATTTCACAAACTCAAATCCAGATAACATCGTTGCTGCCTTTGGACCAGGTGGCGTTACAGATTGTCGTGCTATTGCGTATTGGAATGAATACAACCAGTTTCAGCTCTGGTACATGACTATCGTAAGTAATGCAGAACCTGATACTGAGCTCATTACTTATAAAGTCTATGATGCAGATAGTGATCAAGTTCTGGATTGCCGTGAAAGCTCAATGTTTGCAGATAATACTATTATTGGCTCCTATAATAGTGCTTTCCTGCTCACGATTCCTTATGTAATAGATGATTTCTATGGAGCTTATGAAGATTCACTTTTAACTATATTGCCAGCATCAGGAGTATTAATAAATGATTTCATTTCGCAGGTTTATATTGATGAATTCGAGGTAGTTTTGGATCAAGATGTTAGCCATGGTTATCTTACATTAATTGATAACGGCTCATTTACTTATCGACCATATCCAAATTATTTCGGTAGCGATTTCTTTGAATATTATGCTACTGATGGTGTGTATCAAACCAATATTGCTGTTGTGGAAATCCAGGTTCAGAATGTTAACGATCCGCCGATTATTAATTTACCAGATAGTTTCATTTTCCCAGAAGACACTGTCTATGGAGTGGATTTCACGCAATATATTTACGATAGTGATAATACTGAACTTGTTTTAAATTTTAGTGGCAATGTACATGTTGATGTTGATATTGTTGGTTTTTATGTCACTTTCACACCTGAACTAAATTTTAATGGTATCGAAAATATCACATTTACAATCAATGACAGTCCTGTCAGATTGATCGATAGTGATATTGTTCAAATTGAAGTTACCCCAGTTAATGATCCACCCTATGTAGAAAATCCGATTGCCGATTTCAATTTCAATGAAGATACAGTGGACAATCACATAAACCTTGATTTTGCCTTCTCAGATATTGAAGGCGATTCTCTTGAATACAATGTTTTGGATAACATCAATCTAAATATTGTCATAGACAGCTTGGCAAATGTAACAATTTCCACATTCCAGGAGAATTGGAACGGCTCAGAAACTGTTGTTTTTACAGCAGAAGATCTGGAATACACTGTTTATGACACAGTTTTTATCACAGTTAATCCAGTAAATGACGCTCCAGAAGTAATCTTACCTTTGCCGGATATCGAGCTTATAGAAGACTTCGAAGATCAGATAACTGACCTTGATGATCATTTCATTGATGTTGACGGAGATGATCTTCATTTTTCTGCTAATTATGATTTTAATCATGTCACTATTGCAATTGATGAAAATATCATGACTATTTCTTCTGTAGAAAACTGGCATGGGATTACTGACGTGACTATTACTGCGCAGGATGATTATAACCGTCTCATAGCATCTGATACTTTCCAGATCACAGTTCTGGAAGAAAATGATCCTCCCATATTACTGGTCGATCTTCCTGATACATATATGAACGAAGATGATGACCAAATTGCCAGAAACCTTAATTATTACTTTGTAGATTACGATAACGATCCACTTGATTTTTCAGTTGATTTCGAGTCTAATGATTTGAATGTCTGGATTGATAATGATTTCCTTTATTTCCAACCAATTGCTGACTGGTATGGTACTTCCACGGTTACTGTTACTGCGGCAGACCTTTTTAATGATGTCTCTGATTCTTTTGATGTAATTGTAACTCCCGTTAATGATCCCCCTTATGTATATTTGGAGATTCCTGACTATATATTAGAAGAAGCATTCCCAGCATTCGATATTAATCTCTATGATCACTTTATTGACGTTGATAATGACACACTATTATTCTCTGCTTCTTTAAATGAGAATAATTCTATAATTGTTGATATTGTTGGAGAAATCATGACGATTGCTTCTCTTCCTCAATGGAATGGCTCAGTTGATGTTACGGTAACTGCACAGGATGAATTCGGTCGTTTAACAACTAACGATACCCTTACTGTTCAAGTGAATCCTGTTAATGATCCTCCTGTTCTTGCTTCACCTGTTGATGATCAAAACGTGAATGAGGATTTCCTGCCTTTTGATCTTGATCTAAGCACTCATTTTAGTGACCCGGAAGATGATCCCATTACATATTCAGTTGATTTTAACGATAACCAGATTGGCATTACTGTAAATGACAGCATTCTTGCTATTAGCTCTGTATTTAACTGGTATGGTACAGCTAACGTAACCGTTTACGCCTCAGATAACATCCCTGGTAATGATCCGGCAGTTGATCAATTCGATGTAATTGTCCAGCCTGTTAATGATCCACCGTATGTAGATGTTCCGATAGACGATCAATATGTTGATGAGGATTTTGAAGCAATAGTTATTGATTTAAACCAGCACTTTGTTGACTATGATGATTCTCTTAGTTATGACGTTGAGTATGATATAGACCTTATAAATGCTTCTATTGATCAAAATACTCTCACAATTTATTCACGTTTAAATAAATCTGGCGATACAGAAGTTTCTGTTACTGCCAGTGATGGAAATAGAGTTACTGTAACTGATGATTTCTGGGTTTATATTGCCCCTGTTAATGATGAACCGGTTATTGCTTTACCAGAAACCTTTGAATTTTATGAAGATAATATCTTAGATGTAGATTTTTCTCAGTATGTTACTGATGTTGACAGCGATAGTCTTTTTCTTGAAGCTACTGGTAATACCAATGTCTTGATCGATATTGTGGGTTTGATGGTTAGTTTTTCTAATGTAGAAAACTGGAATGGTCAAGAGCTTGTTACTTTCAGTATTTCTGATGAAGAATTCACTAATTCTGACCAGGTTCAGGTTATTGTTCTTCCACAGGCAGATGAATTAACTATTATATTACCTCAAAACTTCACTTTTGATGAAGATGAATCTCTTCCTGTTAATTTTGCTCCCTATATAAGCAATCCTGATAATTTCGATATTCAACTAACTTACCAAAATGCAAACTATATCACAGTTGAAATAAATGAATTTGTTGTCACGTTTGGGGCTTATCCGGACTGGAATGGTCAGGAACAGATCACCTTTGAAGTTTCCAATATCAATGGACCAGAAAATTCATCCGATTCTGTTGATGTTATTGTACTGCCGGTTAATGACCCGCCAACTGTAACTCCTATCCCTGATCAGTATATTCTGGAAGATTCTGGTACTCATAGTCTTGACTTGGATTATTATTTTGATGATGTAGATGGTGATATTCTGGAATATGCAGCTTCTTTTGAAAATACTGCTATTAATGTGGATATTATCTCAAATATGCTGTATTTTGAACCTGAAACTAACTGGAATGGAACAACCTCGGTTACCGTTACTGCTCAAGATGGAAATGATCGGGTAACTGTCAGCGATACCTTTGATGTCATTGTTCAGCCTGTCAATAATCCTCCAGAAATAGTTACATATTTCAATGATGTTACTAAAGCAGAGGACTTTGCTACTTTCCAGATTGATTTTACCGGATATTTTATTGATGTTGACGGAGACCCGCTTACTTATAGCGTCGATTTCGTATCAGAAGAAGTCAATATTAACTTGATTGGAGCTGTTCTGGAATTATCAGCAGTTTCTGACTGGTTTGGTACTACAACTATTGAAGTAACTGCCAGCGATGAAATCAACAGGTTATCTGTCTCAGATCAGTTTGATCTTGTTGTTACTCCTGTAAATGATCCTCCCGAATTAATTATTCCTCTTGAAGATTTGTATCTGCAGGAAGACTTCGTAGCCTTTGATATTGATCTGGACTATCATTTCAATGACGTTGACCAGAATCTTACCTATTATGTAAACTATAATGAAGATGATATTTCAGCCAGCATAAACCAGAATTTCCTTAATCTAAATTCTCTTGATAACTGGTATGGAACTACTACGATCGAAGTTATTGCCAATGATCTGCAAAATAGAGCAGTGGTTACCGATACTTTCGATGTGTTTATTGACCCAGTTAATGATCCTCCTGTTGTTCAGGTTCCATTAGGAGATATCACTATCGATGAAGATACTGTCTCTGATCCAGTTAATCTTGATTCTAATTTCTTTGATATAGATGGAGATCCCCTGGTTTATTCAGCTCAGGTCTCTGATCCTGGTGGTGTGATTATTATTGAAGATAATATTATGACAATAACAGCTATCGAAAATTGGTTTGGATCCTTCGATGCATATATCACAGCAGATGATCAAATGGGTAGAGCTACTGTTACTGATACATTCCACGTTTTGATTATGCCGGTTAATGATCCACCAGTCATAATAACTCCATTAGAAGATCTCTTTTTTGATGAAGACTTTGAGCCTTACCAGTATGATATGGCTCCGAATTATGCTGATGTTGATAACAGTCAGTTATATTTCTACGCTGATTATATCAGTGATCACCTCACAGTGACGCTTAATGGTTCTTTGATGCAGATTAATTCTGTAAATGACTGGACGGGAGATACTGAGGTTGTTATTCATATCTCCGATCAAGTAGTTAGAGCTGCAATTGCTGATACTTTCCAGGTTACTGTTAATCCACTCAACGATCCTCCTTATGTTGCAGCTCCAATTCCTAATCAGAGTAAACTTGAAGACTTCGATACTTACAGTATTGATCTCGACCTGTATTTTGATGATATTGATGGTGATGTTCTCTCTTATGAAGCAGTAGCCAGTGACACAATAGTAACACTCGATATACAGGATAATCTACTCTATTTCTACTCTGTTCCTAATCTTAATGGATCAGTGAATATTACAGTTACAGCAGATGACGGGATCAATAGACTTACTGCAGAGGATACATTTATTTTGACTATTTCTGCTGTTAATGATCCTCCTATGCTTCTTCTTCCCGAAGAATTCACCTTTGATGAAGATACTATTTTGATCCTTGATTTTATAGATATGGGTTATGTCTTTGATGTAGATACTGATCTAGCAAATCTTACGTTGACATCTGCTGACGGTGAAAATGTTATCGTAGTTATTAACGGCACAATTGTCACTTTCTCTGCTGACTTGAACTGGTTTGGAACTGAAGTTATCACTTTCTCACTTGCAGATGAATCGCGTCGTTTTGTAGTCACAGATACTGTTAATGTAGTAGTTAATCCTGTTAATGATCCACCATATTTCGCTTTCCAGATTCCTGATCAACAGGTCCAGGAAGGGAATCTCTTCAATACCATTGATCTTGATTACTATGTAAATGATGTGGATGATGAAGATGAAACTCTGACCTGGCAATATTCCGGTAATACGGATTTACTGGTTGATATTGATCCAGTAACTCATTTTGCAGTAGTCACAGCTCCTGATCCTGACTGGAATGGTGATGAGGATATCACTTTCACTGTTACGGATACTTATGGGGAAAATGCTTCTGATCTTGTAAACTTCGAGATTATTCCCGTAAATGATGCACCTGTTGTCTTAGTTCCTATTCCTGACCAGTTTGTTGAAATCAATTTCTCTGATTTTGATATTGATCTTTCACCTCATTTCTATGATGTCGATGGAGATATGTTAACTTATCAGGTTGATTTTAATGACGAGCAAATTAGCGTTACTGAATTAGATGGAATTCTTACCATATCTTCTATCATCAACTGGAATGGAGTTTCTGAGGTTATTGTTACTGCCGATGATAATGTCACTCGTGCCTCTGTTACAGATACTTTCATGGTTGATGTAACTTACAATATAACTCAAACGATGAGCCTTATGACAAACTGGAACTGGATCTCATTTTATGTCCAGCCTGAAGACTATTCACTGGAATATGTATTCAGTGATACACTTGGCGAAAATGTAAATACTGTTAAATATCAAACACAAACTGCTGATTATTATCCAGAAATCCCTGGATGGTTTGGAGATCTGGAATTTATTATAGATGGCGGTGGATACCTGGTTAACGTTGATGATTCGGTCTCTGTATTCTCTCTTACGGGAAACCGGATAATGTCTGACACTCCGATTGAGATGATAGCAGATTGGAATTGGATAGGATATTATCCTCCCACTGAAGATTCTTTAACTTCTGCTTTAAATTCAATACTGGATAATGTTCATATTGTAAAAAATCAAACCCAGTCTGCTGAATATTTCCCGGAAGTAGGCAGCGGTATCTGGTTTGGTGATTTGAAGATAATGGCACCGGGAATAGGATACAAAGTTCAAATGACTAACCCTGATATTCTGATATACCCACTTTATCCATTGATTACAAGAGATAGAAATGGTCATGCTCAATCAATGCCAGATAATTCTCCTGCAGAATGGGAAATCTTATCTGGTACTTCGGATAATATGATCCTGATGCTTAGTGCTCAGTATGATAATGAAATCTATGAGTGGGCAGATGATAGAGCAATGGGTATCTTTGATGCTGAAGGAATTTGCCGTGCTCATGGTATCTGGCAGGAAAGCTCATATCTTGAACAGGGATTTTGGTACTTCACTATCGTAGGTATTACTACCGGTGACCCTCTTTATATTCGCCTTATAGACGAAAATAATTGTGAAAGTACCTGCCTCGATATGATCTCATTCCAGGCTGATACTAAAATCGGTACCCCATTTGAACCTTTCCAGGCTGCTTTCTATCCTGTTGATGAAGAGGATGATCAAATTGTTACCGCAAATGTTCTCAACCAAAACTATCCAAATCCGTTTAATCCTGTTACCACTATTTCATTCGAATTAGCTGCTCAGGATTTCGTGACCATAAATATCTTCAATTTGAGAGGAGAGAAGATAAAGGCTCTCGTGAGAGAACCAAGGGAAGCTGGATCACATAGCGTCATCTGGGACGGTACAGATGATAATGGAAATCAGGTTGCCAGTGGCATCTATTTCTATTCGCTTAATTCTTCTCAATTTTCAGCGACCCGTAAAATGGTGATGATCAAATAATCATTCACCAGATTGTCCGGGCTGCTGCGGCAGTCCGGACACACATAAAATTATTATAAAAAAGTATAAGTGAATTATTAAAAGGAATGAAAATGAAAAAAAAAATAAATTTGGAGGTACGGGATGTATAAACAAAAAATATTATTATTTGCTTTAGCTTTAGTACTTACCTGCCTGGTATTCGCTGATCCACCACTATGGACTCCTATGACTGGTAATCAGTACAATATGCAGGTATACACTGAGGTTTCCTTATATGGGCAAGAGTTTAATAACGAAAATCCCGATAACATTCTGGCAGCATTTGGACCCGGCGGTGTAGATGATTGCCGGGCAATTGCTGTCTGGGACCAGGTAGGTCCTTATGCTATGTGGTATCTTACTGTTCGCAGTAATGCCGAATCTGGTGATCAGGAACTTATTACATTTATGATCTATGATGCTGCTGCAGATGTGGTTTATGATTGCGAAGGAGATTACCCGATCTATTTCGCTGATAACTCTGCTGCTGGTTCGCTTTATGATCCTTACCAGCTCTATGCTCCTGCTGATCTGCCCCCTGTTTCTGTGCAGGATGCCTATAATGTCAATGAAGACATGCTTCTTGAAGTAAGTGCTGATAATGGAGTTCTGGCTAATGATTATGATCCGGATGGGCTTGATTTAACGGCAATATTAGTTAACAATGCAGTAAATGGTGTTTTGGAATTTAATAGTGATGGCTCGTTTAGTTATCAACCTGATCTTAATTTCTTTGGTAATGATCAATTTACTTATCAGGCATCAGATGGTTCACTTATTGGTGATGAGACCCTGGTTGAAATTACTGTCTTGCCGGAAAATGATCCACCTCAATTTCAATTCCCTCCTCTGGGATTCAGTTTTGATGAAGATAGTGATTTAATTGAATATTTTGATACATATATTTCTGATCCAGAAGGTGATGCCATTGATGATCTCACTGTCTTCCAAACAGAAAATATCATTATTGATATTGCCGGGCTGGTAGTTCAATTCTCTGCCGCTGCAAACTGGTTTGGCTCAGAAACAGTGACTTTCGAGGCTACAGATATTTATGGCGCTACCAATACTCAAGAAGTCCTGGTAACTGTTAATTCCGTGAATGATCCTCCAGTGATCGAAATTCCTTTTGATCAATTTATCATGACTGAAGATGTTGAGGAAACTATTGATCTAACCCAATATATCTCTGATATTGATAGTGATCAACTTGTCCTTTCAGTAATGGATAATGATAATATCTATGCTGATATTGATGGCTTCTTTGTAACTCTGATACCACTTAATAACTGGAATGGTTCGGAAGTTTTGAATTTCGTTGTTTCAGATGGGGTTTCACGCTTAACTGATAACGACTTTGTTGAGATCGTTGTTGAACCACAAAATGATGCACCTGTAATTAATATCCCCCAGGAAGAATACAGCTTTTATGAAGATGAATCTCTGATTCTTGATATTTCCGATTATGTCATTGATGTGGATGATATTGATTTATCAATATCTTTTTCTGGTAATATTGACCTGAATTTTGAGACCATTGCCTTTGCTGTTTATAATGTAACTGCTCCTGGTAACTGGTTTGGTTCAGAATTAATAACATTCACGGTTATCGATACTGCCGGACTTTCGGATACTGATGCAGTCACAATCAATGTTATTTCTGTTCCTGATAGTCCGGTAATTCAATTACCAGATTACTTTGAAATAGTTGAAGATGAAAATCTTATAGTCGATTTTGAGGCAATGGATTACGTATATGATGTAGATAGTGATTCTCTAACCCTTATTGCAGAAGGTGTAAATATTCAGGTAAATATCAATGGACTTATAGTTGAATTTATCCCTCTGCCAGATTGGAATGGTTCTGAGATGATCACATTCACTGTATATGATGAAACTCTTATGGCAGATGATAATGTGGATGTTATTGTTAGTCCTGTTAATGATCCGCCTACTATTGATATAGATGATTCTTACACATTGCATGAAGACGAATCTTTAATGGTTGATTTTGCTCCCTATATAAATGACATTGATCTGGATACTATTACTCTTTCGGTATCCGGCAATATGAATGTACTGATAGATATTGATCAACTCATAGTTACATTCAGTGCAATACCAGACTGGTTTGGTTCAGAGATCCTCACTTTCACCGTGGATGATAATCAGGGTAGAGCAATTGCATCAGATACAACTGAAGTTTTTGTTATACCGATTAATGATCCTCCGCTCATTGATCTGCCACCAGTAATTTCTTTTTATGAAGACCAGCCTTTGGAGCTTGATTTTGATCAGTATATCACTGATGACAGCGATTCACTTTCATTATCAGTTACCGGCAATGAGAATATTTTCGTTAATATTGATCAGTTGATGGTTACTTTCAATCCTGATTACAACTGGTATGGTTTTGAGACTATGACTTTTACAGTTTTTGATGGTGAATTCTCTGGTTTCGATGTTGTTGATGTAAGTGTGATCCCCGTAAATGATCCACCTCAGATCAATCTGCCTCTGGAATTTGTCTTCAATCCTAATCAGAATTATAATGTCAATTTTGTAAATTATGTCTTTGATCTTGATGGAGATGATCTTATTCTCACACATTCAGGGAATCAGAATATCGGTATTGAAATTAATGGTCTGATGGTCACATTTATCACTAATGAATGGTTGGGCGTAGAAAGAATCACTTTCACGGTAGATGATGGTCAAGATCGCGCTACTTCGTTTGATTTAGTAGATATTATCATTACCGATGATACTATAATGCCAGTTATCTACTTACCTGATCTCTTCTCATTCAATGAGGATTCCTCACAAACTATAGATTTCAATCAATACATTTATAATGATTACAATATTCAGGTTAATTTATCTGCCGAAGGAAACGATAATGTTATCGTAGAAATTGATTCTCTCACTAATCAGGTCACTTTTTCTGCGGTAGAGGACTGGTTTGGTTCAGAAGTTATCACCTTCACGATTTATGCTCCCGGATATGACTATTATAATTCGGATATAACTACTGTCACTTTTAATCCCGTAAATGATGCTCCTGTAATTAACCTTCCTTATGAAGGTTTCTCATTCCAGGAAGATGAATCTCTGCTAGTTGATTTCAATCTCGGAAGTGGATATGTATCTGATATTGATAGTGACTCTCTATTTATCAACCTGTATGCAAATGCTGCTGAACCCAATATTGATGTAGTATTTGTGAATAACATTGCAACATTTACTGCTGCTCAGGATTGGTTCGGTGAAGAACAATTTACCATTTCAGTTAATGATGGATTAATTTACTTGGAACAGGCCTTCATCGTTGTAGTAACCCCGGTTAATGATACTCCTGTGATAGATCTTCCTGATGATGGATTCACATTCCCTGAAAATAATGATCTAATAGTTGATTTCAATCAGTTCATCTTTGATGTTGATCAGGATATTCTCACTGTTAACCTTGTTAATTTCTCGGAATTTGTGTTCTCTGAAATTAACGGCACAATTGTAACTTTATCGGCTTTATCAAATTGGAATGGAAATGATGCTCTGGTATATTCTGTAAATGATGGGATGGGTAGAGCAATTGGTATTGATACTGTGATGGTCTATATTACTCCAGTTAATACACCACCTTATGTTCAAAATCCTCTGCTAGATCTTGAAATAATGGAAAATAGCACCGATAACTCCATAAATTTAAACAATGTATTTGCTGATTATGATACCGATCCTGAACTCAATGAAGTTGTTACTGATTACCTGGTTTATTCCTATCTGGAACCAGGCGATATGGTTTTCAATATTTCTATAGTTGATGGCAGCGTAACTCTCACTCCGGAGCAAAACTGGTTTGGTGAAAAAACTATATTCTTTTATGCTACCGATAGCGCCGGACTTATGGTAGCTGATTCTACTCTGATAACTGTTATTTCAGTTAATTATCCACCTGTAGTAATTCTTGATATTCCAGATATTGATAAACTTGAGGATTTTGCTGATTTCAATGTTGACCTTGAGCAATATTTCTTCGATCAGGATGGTGATGATCTGGTTTATTCTGCCCAGTTTGACCCGGCTCAGGTGATTGCGCAAATAAATGGTACTATCCTTACTATCTCGTCTCTGGATGACTGGTTTGGACAGGCGGGTATTATAATTACTGCCACTGACATAGATAGCTTAACAGCATCTGATGGTTTTGTGGTAAATGTAGCTCCTGTTAATGACGCACCGGTAATCGTTCTTCCTGATCAATTTGATCTAATGGAAGATGTTGAATATATCTCAGATTTCAGTAATTATGCCAGTGATGGCGATAATGATGAGATCACGATCTTCCATGATGCTACTCAAAATCTGAATATTACTTACGGTGTTGAAGATCCACTGGAAGTACATATCATAGGAAATCCTGACTGGTTTGGTGCAGAAACGGTCACTTTCTATGTAAGTGACCAGACGACCGGAAGATTACTTGATTCTGATGATGTGCTGGTAGTAGTTACTCCCGTGAATGATCCTCCCCAGATTAATGTGCCTGATGAGGGGTTCACTTTTGCTGAAGATGGACAATTGGTTGTAGATTTCACGCCTTATATCTCAGATATTGATTCAGAAGATCTCTTAATTAATGTTTCTGAAGGTGATAATATTCAGACCATTGTAAATGCTTATCAGGTAACTTTTATTTCTAATGAAAACTGGTTTGGCTCTGAACCCCATGAATTTACTGTTGCTGATGGTGAGTTATATGCTTCTGAAAATGCACCTGTAACTGTTACACCAGTCAATGACCCGCCAATATTTAATCTGCCTGCTGCCTTTAATGCTGTGGAAGATACACCTTTAGTCGAAGATTTTACTGAATATATTACTCTGATAGATAATCTCATTGGAGATATTACTATTACTGCCGTGGGAACCTATCCTAATGTGGGCATCAATGTTTCGGGTACTCAGGTAACATTTACACCAGCCCTTAACTTTAATGGAACGGTCAATATTGGCTTCCAGGTTGATGATAATGCTGGGGGAATTAGCTCAGATAATGTTGATCTTATCATTGCTTCTGTAAATGATGCTCCTACTATTGATTTACCCGCGACATATACTTTTGGTGAAGATCTAAGTTTAGAAGTTAATTTTGAACCATTTATAAATGATGTTGACGGTGATAATCTTGTGCTTTCTTCACAGAATGCTGTTAATATTAATGTAAATATTGATCAATTTATGGTAACATTTAGTGCCGGAGCAAACTGGAATGGTAATGAAGATATCACTTTCATTGTAAGTGACGATCTAACTCGTGCTACTGATGATGATATAGTGAATGTGATCGTTACCCCCATTAATGATGCTCCAGATATCAATTTACCAGACCAATTCAGATTTAATGAGGATAATACTCATGAAAGAGATTTCCTCTCATATATCTCTGATGTTGATACTCCAATTGATGACCTTTCGCTTATGGTCTCTGGAAATACGAATATCATAGTAGGTATTACTGAATTGAATGTTTTATTCTCGACTAATGCCAACTGGTATGGCAATGAAACAATTACCTTCACCGTTTTCGAGGATGGTGCCAGACTTCAGGATTCTGATGATGTGCTGGTAGTAGTTACTCCTGTGAATGATGCACCCGTTATTAACCTGCCTGAAAGCGTAAACGTTAATGAAGGTGGGTCAATTACGCTGGATTTCTCAGATTATATCTCTGATGTTGATAATAATTATTCTGATCTTATACTGGTTGAAGTAGGTGGACTGGATGATTCTCTTACTGTAGAGATCGATAGTCTTAATGTTACGATTTCTGCCCTGACTGATTGGACTGGCTTTGGTATGATCGAATTCTCTGTCAGTGATCCTCAATATAGTGATAATGATAATATGAGGGTTGTTGTTCTTCCGATCAATGATGCCCCGACTATCGAATTACCGGATCAGTTTGAGGCATTAGAGGATACTCCACTGACAATTGATTTCACCAGCTTTGTAGATGATGTTGATAATAACCCTCTTACTCTTACTGTAACAGGTAATGAAAACATGTTGGTGATCATTGATGGACTAGCCATAACTATTCTGGGAGATCTTAACTGGCATGGTGAGGAAACTCTCCAATTTACTGTTGATGATAATTTTTCCAGACTTACTGATACTGATTCCGTTTTAATTGTTGTCCAGTCAGTAAACGATGCTCCAGTGATCAATTTACCTGCTTTCATTATCGCCATTGAGGATTCGGTGGAAACATTTGATTTCTCTGAGTATATCTATGATGTGGATGGAGATTCCCTCACCCTAACCTATGAAGGTAATGATTATATTGATGAATTTATCATAGATGGTCTCACTATCACTATCGTAGATGATACGTGGGGTGTTAATGAAAATGTTCTCTTCCGTGTTTCTGATGGAATTGATTCCAGAACCGATATTGTTAATTTCACCCTGTTAACTGCTGAATTCCCACCACTTACCGGAGATGTTGTTATCACCTTGCCAAACCTTGATGGTCTGGAACCCGGTGAAGATTTTGATTTGCCGGTTAATGTAAATCTATTGATAGAAAATTGGGAAGTATTTGGTTTCGAGTTCTGGTTACTCTTTGATCCTGAAATCCTGGAATTTTTAGGGTTTAACTTTGATGGGACTATTATAGATACCACACGATTTGCAAGATCGGGTAATCACTTTTCGTTCCGTGAAACTTTCATCAATTATGATCTGCCAGATACCACTCAGTCAATCATTGGAACCGGAGCCATGGTAAATCTGGAATTTAAATATATATCTACTGAATATGAACAGGCTGTCGTGGAGCTCGATGAATTTGAATTCCATGCTCCAGCTCCATTCTTCCCCACTGTATTTGATGGTGTGATAAATAATGATTTCCCAACTCTGGCAATTCCTTTGCAAGATCAGGGTTTAATTGAAGATTTCCAGACTGTCAGTGTCGGTCTGCAAGATTTCTTCTTCGATAACACTCCTCAAAGTGAACTGCAATTCAGTGTAGCATCTGCATCGCTGGATTTTGCTGTTACTATTGATAATGACAGCCTGCATATCATATCCATGCAGGATGAATACACTACGCAGCAATGGCCCGTAAAGGTTGTTTGCTGGGATAGATTCATGTATTCAGTTCGTGATACTTTCTTCGTATGGATTGATCCTGTTAATGATGCACCGGCGATCTCCTTTGTTAATGATTTCCAGGTGGCTACAAATAGCCAGCTTGATGTTGATTTCAATGATTATATCACTGATGTAGATAATAACGTGGCTACTGAGGTTACTATTGATATTGTAAATACTACTGATACAAGTGATCCTGATATTCAGATCATTCCATTTACTTTCCTGCCTGATCTTAAAACAGCTACTTTCTATGGATTGCCTAATTGGACTGGCGAAAATAGCTTTGAAATTACTGCCTCTGACCTGTTGTCAGATTCCACGGCAGTATTCAAGGTAACTGTAATTTACGAGGGTAGCGATGATATTCACTGCTATCCTAATCCTTTTAGTACATCTACTGGTACAAATTTTGTGATCAATACCGTGACTCCACTTGCTGATGTATCGATCGAGATATATGATTTTGCCGGCAGGAAAGTGTGCTCAGAGGACTTCCATGGACGAGGGGCGAATGAGATTAACTGGATGGGCTATACTAAAGGATGGAATGGCTCCACTGCCGGTACTAAGCTGGCTCGTGGTGTGTATTTCGCGCACGTAACCGGAAAAGATGACTATGGGGCAAAAGCCCTGGAGAGCGTCGTCAAACTGGTAATAAAGGATTAAGGGGGTACATGATGAAAAAGACAACAATAATTATCTTTGTTATCCTGATGGTTTCCTGGTTGCTTTTTGCTGATAATAATCACGCTGCCTCTTATATGAGAATGGGTACTGATGCCAAAGCTATGGGTATGGGCGGTGCTGTTACTGCCAGTATAGATAATATCAATGCCGCTTACTGGAATCCGGCAAACTTGAATTTACTGAACACCTATGAATTTGCTACTACCATGAATGATCTCGGACTCGATCGTGACCTTAATTATTTTGCTCTCGGGCAAAAATTTGATTTTGGTGTTCTTGCCCTTAGCTTGATGAGTGCTGGTGTGAATGACATAGAAGGTTATGATGTAAATAATCAATTTACTGGTGATTTTGACAGCAGTGAAAACAACATCGCTCTCAGTTATGCTAATAGTTTTAAAGCCGTAGATGCCGGTATTACACTCAAATATTATCTCTCAACTATAGATGAAGATACTGAAACCGGTTTTGGTATGGATCTGGGATTTGGTTATATGATCACAAAATACAACCTGAGACTTGCTTTGATGCTGCGTGATCTATATTCATCTGAGATAGCTGGAGAAGCAGTGCCAATGCAGTATAATATTGGAACTGCCTGGATGCCTTATGAATATCTTACTGTTGTAGCTGATCTGAATGGTGAATCCGGTGAAGATTTAGGGCTTGCACTTGGTGCTGAATACTGGAACTGGATCATGCCTGTTTATGAAGAAGATAGTTTCCTGAATAACACTAAGGGTGGGCTCAGATTGGGTTTAAGGAACGGTCACTTCACGGCAGGATTTGGAATCAAAATACGCTGGATAGAATTTAATTACGCATTTATAAATGAGGAATATGACGAACTCTTTAGCGATACTCACCAGTTCTCATTTGTATTCCGTCCCTGGGATGATGAACAAAGACCAGCTCCGGAGCCAGTTGTTATCTATGAGACGATTGTAGATACAACTTATATTGAACCAGAGATCATAGAAGAGGTCACGATAGTTCAGATATCAGGTAACCTGATGGATGAGATGGGAAAACCTGTCTCTGCCCGGATGGATTGGAGAATTGTGGGTGATGAAGACTATTCTGAATCATTGATAACAGATGCTGACGGATATTATGAAGTCTATCTTGAAAAAAATGAAACTTATGAATATCTGGTAAATGCCGATGACTATTTCGTAGAAAAAGGCTATATAGATATTGGTGAGGGAGATATTAATGATTTCAATATCATGCTCACAAAGCTTGATTTCTCACGCTTCAGTATTAATTTTGATTATGATAGCGCCGTAATTAGACCCGAATCATATCAAACTCTTGATAATGTCGCCGCTGTATTGGCAGAATATGGTGATACAAAGATTGAGATCGCGGGACATTCTGATGATACTGGTGGTGAACAGTACAATAAAAATCTTGCTCTCTATCGTGCTGAAGCGGTTAAAGATTATATCGTGAATAAAGGTATTTCTGCGGATAATGTTCTTGCCGTAGGTTATGGATATGATTATCCAATTGCTACAAACAAAACTGAAGAAGGACGCGCTAAGAATCGTCGTATTGAGCTCAAGATACTCGAAAGTGGCTCGATCAAAGAAGGCGTCCTGGGATGTGTTGGCTTCGCAACGGGTAAAGCATCAATCAATTCTTACAGTGAAGCATGTCTTGATATGCTCGCTGAATTATTGCTTGATAATCCTGCCGTTAAGATCGAAATTGCTGCCTATACTGATAACGTCGGAAATGAAAACAATAATCTCACGCTTTCCCAGAAAAGAGCTCAGGCTGTGGTGGACTACCTGATTGAAAAGGGTATTGATCCCACTGTCTTACAGGCAAAAGGCTATGGTGAAGCTAATCCTATAGCTCCTAATGACACTAAGGAAGGTAGAGAGAAAAACCGCCGTATCGAAATTAAGATCCTGGAAGTCGAAAGTATGAAAACCGGTATCCTGGAAAATATCTACTTTGAATCTGGTAATGCCATTCTCTCCAGAGAATCTTACCCATCTCTGAACAAACTTGCTGCTCAGATGATCGCTAATCCCAAAATGAAACTCGAAGTTTGTGGTTATACTGATAATACCGGTAATAAAAATGATAATATTGACCTTTCGCAAAAACGCGCTGAAGCTGTGGTTTCATACCTCATCTCAGCTGGTATTTCCGAAGATAGACTGATCGCTACAGGATATGGCGCTGCAAATCCAATCGCTTCTAATGATACCTTTGAAGGTAGAGCTAAGAATCGAAGGATTGAGGTGAAGATCCTGGAGCAGTAATTATCGAGTGAGAGAGAGAGATCAAAGAGCCGGAACTAGTTCCGGCTCTTCTCTTTTTGCGTATACAGACCATCCCTGGTCTGAATTCTAAGTACCCAGAGCTTCCAGCTCTGGATTACATTCATATTATCCTAAACCCATCTAAGTCAAATGGGCAGCAACAGTGTACCCAAAGGTGCAGCAAAGATGAGGACTACTCTCATTCGATTAAAAAATTGCTTGATAAATCTATAAAACTAAAATTCCATCTCTAATTTTTACTCCGTAGGAGTTTGCTATTTGTAGAAAAAAACACAACCCGACAAAAAGATTTTCCCTGTAGGGGATATGTATCAGGAAATTTATCCCCATTATCCGGTTAAATAACCCCTATGGGGTAAAGGGTGCCCATGGGATAGAATATTACTACAATTACTTAACTCCTACGGTGTAAAAAAGCAATAAATATAATTTTGCTATCTCTCCACTTCGTTTTGTTAGTACTTGTTCGTTGCTCAAATCCTCTTTATTCTTACATTACATTCCCATTCAAAATTCAAAACTTGTCCGCCTTTGGCGGATTCAAATCTTCCCCTCCGTCACCGCTCCCCTCATCTTGAGGATATACTTCGCCCGGTCAAGAGGGTTCACTCCTTTATAGGACCTCGTTCTTCCTAAATCTATATCACATGCCTCATAGCCATAAAAACTCGTCTGAAACGCTGATTTACCCCCGGAAATAGAACTTAATGCTATCTGGTAATCAGCAGAAGTAGCAGCCGGGACTTTGCCTTTGATCATTGCATAGCCGTTTTTGCTTACTGGCGGCTCATAGCTGCCCCGCATCATCAGGATATCACTCATGATCTTTCCGCTTAGTTCTTCTGCTATGGTAATGCTGATAGAAAGGATCGGTTCCAGAAGAGTTGTTTTACTTTTTTCAAGTGCTTTCATGAGTGCAATATTAGTGGCAATAGCAAAATTACCGGGACGACTGTGGATCTCATGATCTTCGCCGTAGGTGAGGGTGATGATAATATCAGTAACTTCCCAGCCTAATATACCCTGATCCAGTGCTCCGTGAATGGCGCGACGGACTTCTTTCTGATATTTTACTGCGATCTTATCAACAGAAACTATAGAATTATAAACAACTCCGCTGCCCCTTGCTCCTGGCATAATTTTAAATCTCACAATTGCCCAGCAGGGTTTGGGCATGGTATATTCATCATAACCTTCAGCAATGCGTAAAGGTGTCTCTTTATAGATTATTTCCGGATCAGAAAGTTTTGCATCTATATTGAACCTGTCTTTTATAGTTTGCTCCAAAATCTGGATATGGATATAACCCATCACCTTAAGGCTCAAATGTCGTTCTTCTTTATCCCAATTGAAATCAAGATTAGGCTCTTCGATGTTCAGAATAGCAAGTGCTTCTGCCAAAGCTGAATAATAGCTGGGGTTTTCAGCATTTATCTGGACCATAAAGGGTGAAACCGTCAGCTCCGGAGTAATCTCTGACGGCAGAACGCCCAGATAGTCTCCGGTCTGAGATGTTTTTAATCCAGTGACAATTCCTACTTCTCCTGCCTGCAATTCATCTGTCATCTGAGGAGACCTGGTTTTGGACACAAATACGGCATTCACCTTTTCCTCAACATCGCGAGTGGCATTGAATAAAATGTCACGCGGTTTCAGGTTGCCATTAAATACCCTTATATAGCACAATTTACCCAGAGTTGGATGGAAGCTTATCTTAAATATCCTACCGGAAAATTTAGTGGTTTTTTCAAAAATCTCTGGCTCTGGAAGATAGTTGACTATACCATCAAGTAGCTTTTTTATCCCCACTCCGTTTTTGGCAGCGCCCATCAGCACCGGATACAGTTTACCTGCCTGGCAAGATTTCTTTAAACTGTTATCTAATTCCGCATCCGAAATTTCTATCCCTTCCAGATATTTCATTATAAGCTCATCATCCTGCTCACAGATAGTTTCTGTATTGTCTGTCTGCCAGGACTCTATGCTTGCTTCCGGTTTTGCTTCCAGCACGGGCTTCTGCATCACAATGATGCGGTCAGTAAGTTCCTGATTGATATTTTCTATCACTTTCTCCACATCAGAATTCATGCGGTCAATTTTATTGATAAAGATAATCGCAGGAATTTTGAGGAGCTGCAGGAAATGCCATAATAAGGGGGTTTGTGCTTCAATACCTTCAGCAGCAGAAAGAACTATGATCGCTCCATCCAGACCGGATAAAGACCTTTCCACCTCTCCAATGAAATCAGCATGCCCGGGAGTATCAATCAGATTGATAAGCGCATTCTCATATGCAAATTGAATAGCTGCTGCTTTAACAGTTATACCGCGATCCTTCTCCACGCTCAGATTGTCCATCACACTCGTCCCGTTATCCACACTGCCAGGCTTGCGTAACTCACCGGTCAAATATAGCATCTGTTCCGTTATTGTGGTCTTGCCAGCATCCACATGTGCTATAATTCCAATATTCCTGATTGATCTCATAATTTCCCTTATTTACTGTCCCAAAATCAGGACACTTTTATTTCCGGTCATTTTTTACAACACTGATAATTTTTAGCAACAGCAATTATTCCCAGCCCAAAATCACCCATAAATCTCCCTATATATCCCAGGTGACCTATAAGACCTATAAAAACAAATAAGTTAGCCCCTTTTCCGGCATCAAGGAGGAACAACAAAGCACGTACTGACATTTTTTTGTTAGATAGTGCTAAGTTGTTCTTCTTTGGTTTTAGGAAGGGGTTATTTTAGGCTAATTATCAATGCTGAAAGTGGTGTCTCGGAGCATGATCTCGCACAGCGTTTTAGTGTCACTAATATGTAACACCAGGGCTCCATCATAGGCAGCTATCACCAGATGATCATCAAGAAAATCATAGCGTTGCACTACAATCTGATGAGGAAAGCGGAACCTGTTATTTTTTCCGGCAGGGATAAAGCAGACTTTGGGACTCACTGCCTGGATGAAATCCACTGTATTAGAAGAAATACTGCCATGATGTGGAGCTTTCAAAAAATCACTATCCAGCAGGTCATAATAATTTGTCAAAAGCCAGTTTTCAGCTTCTTCTTCAATATCACCGGTAAATAAGGCGGAGAAATCATCGTGAGAAAGCTTGATAACCAGAGATTTATTGTTCTGATTATTGGCAGTAAATGATGAGTCCGGGAGCAGGAATTGTAATCTGGTGTTTCCCAGCCAGAGGCTGGTGGTATCAGAGATAGTAATGAGCTGGGATTTTTCTCTGGCAAAGGCAGTTTTCAGCTCAATATCATTAAGATCCTGCCAGAACTGATCACTAGTGACAACGGCGTTCACTCTGAGAGTTTCAAATATCGCCACTAATCCGCCATAATGATCATCATGAGCATGTGTTACTATTACATAATTAAGCTCGCTAATACCCCTTTGGGAGAGCCAGGGAAGTAAACTGGTGCTGGCAGTGCCCCGTTGATGATCATTTGGTCCGGTATCTATGAGAAGTTTTTCACCGGAGGGCAGTTCCACAAAGCTTAGATCACCCTGACCGCAATCAATACAGGTGATCTTAAATTCATCTCTGTTATCATAATGGATATAAGGTATTAATAATATGCAGGGAATGAGCAAGAGAAAGATCAGTGCTTTGATCTTACTCCGGTTTTTATAGCAGACTGCTGTCATCAAAAGCATAAGATAGATCAAGCCAGTCTGCCAGAACTCAATTTTGAAGTTTTGCATATAGAATGGAAGATTCGCTGAAATCCCGAGCCATTTGTAAAATAGGTAAAGCAGGAATTTAAAGCTGTGGGCAAATGGCTGCCATCCCCAGGGCAGGATGATGAGTGTGAAAGCGAGTGGCAGAAGCAGACTGAATAGAATGGAAGCCGGGATAATGCAGATAATACCATTAGCAGAGAATGTACCGAAATTTGCCAGGCTGATGGGTGAGATAAACAGGATAATGGCAGTAGTGAGTAATATTGTCTGTAAAATCCTGCCAGCCATTATATTCCTCATTACCAGTCGTCTGTAAAATAACTGCAGCTCTATAAGCGAAGCAAGATTGATGATCACCAGTGTGGCAGCAAAGCTGAGCTGTAAGCCGGGGGAGAACAGGTGATATGGAGCAATAAGCGTAATCAGTAAAAGACTCAGGAGCAATATTTGATTGAGATTAACTGGTCTTTCCAGCAATTGGCACAGGGTATAAAGTCCCAGCATGATGATCGCGCGGGATACGGAAGGAGTCCAGTGGCACAAAAATCCATATATCAGCAGCATGATGATCATAGCGATGCGAGTTGCTTTATAAGGAAAGAAGGTCATTAATATGCTGTACATGATCAGGGCGATGATGCCCACATGCAGTCCGCTTACAGCAAAGAGGTGACTAAGTCCTGCTCTGCGGATATTCTTATGGAAATCCCAGTTCGTAGCTGAGGTTTTTCCCAGAGTGACAGCCAGGGCAAAAGGGGCAGCACTTCCCAGCCGTTTATTGAGCCTGTCTTCGATAGCATGTGCCAATCGATAAAACAAGTCCGGCTGATGATCAGTATCACGGGTCATAGAAATTTTAGCTTCAGCAAACCCGCTGATCCCTTTCAATTGATAGTAGGATCTCTTATCTGGCTGTCCCGGATTTCGAGCGCCTTCTGGTTTTTCCAGCACAACGGTTCCCTGTATCTTATCCCCTGAGTAAAAAGAATTATCTGCTTTCAGGTAGATATTGCCTCTGGCTTTTTGTTCATCGAGGCTGAGGACTTTTACCAGGTAATTACCGGAATATTCATCTTTGCGGATTTCTCTTTTTATCATACCTGTTAATCTGGTTTCTACTTTCTGGCTTGGTTTCAGAATATTGTCAAGATGGTGGGCAGGTCTGATATCTGCCAGTTCCATTCTAAAAAAAGCGAGCCAGAAAATTAATAGGAGTAGTAAAATATTATTATATTTTGAGAGGATAAGGATGATAATATTTATAGAGATAACGGCAATCAGCAAAGCAGCTGAAAGTTCAAAGAACTGCCCGGCAACCAACCCGCCTACCCAACCCAGTACCGGCAGTATCAGAGTGCAGGGAGCTGAGCGTATAATCATATTTTATCAGATCATGCTTTAGTTCTCATTGATTTATAAGCATTTATCAGGCTATTGGTGGAATCGTCATGAGAACTAATCTTTTCATTACCGGATAATTCCGGTAAAATCCTGCCGGCAAGCTGTTTACCCAATTCTACGCCCCATTGATCAAAGCTGTAGATATTCCAGATCACACCCTGAACGAAAATCTTATGCTCATACATGGCAATCAGTGAACCCAGGGTTCTGGGGGTGAGTCTCTGATAAAGGATGGAATTTGTGGGCTTATTACCTTTAAAGGCTTTATAAGGTAATAATGCTTCAATTTCAGCATCAGTTTTTCCCTGGCGCATCATTTCCTGACGAGCTTCTTCGGCAGTTTTACCTTTCATTAAGGCTTCTGTTTGAGCAAAGAAATTTGCCAGCAGTTTTTGATGATGATCTCCCAGAGGATTATTGGTTTGAGCTCCAGCCAGAAAGTCACAGGGTATGAGCCTGGTTCCCTGATGGATCAATTGATAAAATGCGTGCTGACCGTTAGTTCCCGGTTCACCCCAGATGATGGGACCGGTATTATAATTGATCTTTTGCCCGTTGCGGTCGCAATCTTTGCCGTTGCTCTCCATATCACCCTGCTGCAGATAGGCAGCAAAACGATGCAGATATTGCTCATAAGGCAGGATGGCAATAGTATCAGCGCTCCAAAAATTATTATACCAGATGCCGATCAGGGCTAAGATCACGGGGATATTAGCAGAGAATTCAGCATTTCGGAAATGCTCATCCATCTGCCAGGCACCCTTTAGCAGCTGACTAAAATTATCATATCCAACATAGCACATTATGGGCAAACCAATAGCAGACCAGAGTGAATATCTGCCCCCTACCCAGTTCCAGAATACAAACATGTTGGCAGGATCAATGCCAAAATCTGAAACTGCGCTTTCATTGGTAGATACAGCCACAAAATGACTGCTGATATTATCTGATTTTCCACCACTACTAAGGAACCAGTCTCTGGCAGTATGGGCATTGGTCATGGTTTCCTGAGTAGTAAATGTTTTGGAAGCTATGATGAACAGTGTGGTTTCGGGATCAAGATCCTTGAGAGTTT
This sequence comes from Candidatus Stygibacter australis, assembly GCA_030765845.1. Taxonomy (NCBI): domain Bacteria; kingdom Pseudomonadati; phylum Candidatus Cloacimonadota; class Cloacimonadia (SeqCode); order Cloacimonadales (SeqCode); genus Candidatus Stygibacter; species Candidatus Stygibacter australis. The sequence goes on along the minus strand of JAVCDJ010000165.1, from coordinate 15,487 downwards.
CTGCTATATGAGTTCCATCCACGTTGGAAACGAAGTGCACATCAAGGTCTGATGAGCCGTAAAATTTTAATGCCTCGCAGACCATCTTAGGACCCAGGTCGCTTCCACCAATGCCGATATTTACTACATTAGTGATTTTTTTTCCTGTGAACCCCAGCCATTCTCCGGAACGGAGTTTGTCCGTGAATAGTTTCATTTTAGCCAATTCAGTTCTGATAGCAGGCATCACATCTTTGCTATCAATAAATACTGGCTCTTTGCTTTGATTTCGCAGGGCGGTATGCAGCACAGCCCGGTTTTCAGTCACATTGATATGTTCACCGGAAAACATCTCATTTATAGCATCAGCAAGCTGACATTCGATAGCCAGATCATGCAATAACTCCATTGTTTCTGAATTTATCAGATTCTTGGAATAATCTATTAGCAGGTCATTCCAGGTAAGAGAGAATTTATGAAATCTATCAGGATCATGATCAAATTCTTTTTTAAGATCGAAATTTTTCATGGACTGAAAATAGATATTAAGCTTCTGCCAGGCTGCAGTTTCAGCCGGATTGATATTGTATTTCAAGTAATATCTCCTAAGGTTTATATCTCGCCGATCACTCTATTAATTAAAACCGACAGATAATCTGCTTTTTTGGGTAATTCCAGAATTACAGGTATGCCATTTTCACGTTCAATACGAATTCCATCTGAATAGGGTACGAAATTAATAACATCTTTCAGATCAATAGATTTTCTTCCCTCTCTTCCAACAAATACCAAATGAAAATTGGTCAGGATCATTTTGCCGGTATCAATGAATTCCCAGTTCTCATTAGGATCTTCCACTTCTCCTGGATAACCGGTATGCCATGATTCCTCGCCTGGAAGCTTTATCTGACCTGAAAGAGTATTAAAATTCTTAACCCGTGTACTAATATTAGATTCGTACCATTTGCCGGGAGCAGTAAAACAGGCTTTCTCGGAGTCTCTCAACTGGATGTCAGTGGTCACTAATGGAAGAGGATCATTTTCTAATTGCCAGTATATTTTGTATTTTTCGTAGATTTCCTGAGTTTGCATTCCAATATCGGGTCTTAAGCCCAGGTTTTGTACTAATGCCCGAAAATCTTCTTCTTCCTCAGGGGTTATTCTACCATCTTCCATGATCTCATCCAGCTTTTCATCAACCCTTATTCTTGCCTGTTTGGCTATGATCTCGTCTGTTCTTTCTCTGGAAAGCAACAGGTTCTGGCTGAGTTTATTCAGGAATATCTGCTCTTCATCACTGAGATTTCCGTCATTATATTTGCGACCCACTTCTTTGCTGAAAAGTCTCTCAATTACTGAGGAATGGATTTCCTTGATCACTCGATCAGATAAACCAAGCAGCAAACGCAGTCTGGCAAGTTCAGCAATTTCCTGATCTGTAAGTTTCTTATCTTCAAGACATTCCTGTAGATAGAGGTGATAATAGCCCATGAAACGACGTTGACTTTTGGCCATTGTAACAGCATCATATTTTTGACAAATTGCCTTGAATTCTGAGGCAGAAACTTCCAGGATCGGTCTATCTGCCATTAAATTATTGATCTCTATTACTAAATTCTCCGGTATCTGCTTTTTCAATAATTTTTGCATAGCACTTCGCTTCTGAACAGGTTTTTTAATAAATACAGCCACTATTTCCTCCTATTGGATACTGATTTTCAGCTTTATCTGTCAATTCGATATATTTCAAATTGGTCAAAAGCAGGCAAGTAAAATTATTATTTTGTTATATTTCTTGACTCTGAATTTTGAATATTGTGGCTGGACATTGAGGTGAATATGGCATTTATAAAAGTTATTTCAGAAGAAAAGGCAGATAAAAAACTGGCAAAATTGTATAAGCAATTATCCGGACCACAGGGCAAAGTAGCAAATATACTGAAAATCCATAGTCTTTTACCGGAAACTCTGCAGGCACATTTGCAAATGTATCGCTCTATCGTATTTGCGAAAGAAGTGCTCAGTAGAAGTCAGCGGGAAATGATCGCAGTTGTTGTTTCGGCTGCTAATAAGTGCGGTTACTGAGTATTGCATCACTGCGAAGCTCTTCGCAGAAGTGGGATAGCTGCTGATCTTGCCTGGCAGATTGCTGCAGATTATGCCAACTCCCAGATTTCCACAGCAGATAAATTGATGCTGGAATATGCCCGACAATTGACCATATCTCCTTTTAATATCCAGGAAAGCAATATAGTGGAATTGAGGGAGGCTGGTTTTACTGATGAGCAGATTTTATTGATAAATTTAACTGCATCCTATTTCAATTTCGTCAATCGCCTGGCAACAGGATTAGGTGTGAAGCTGGAAGCAAGCTGGGATAAGGATGAACTGGCAAAATTGGCTGGGATAACCGGATAATAAAATATGGAATATCAGGAAATCAGCAGAGAGAATTTTTGTACCGTGCTGGTATCTGCTAACCCTCATCTTGATCTGGGAGCTATTCGAAAAGCTGTATTGCTTGCTGACGAGGCACATCAGACTCAGAAACGGGTATCTGGAGAAAGCTATATCATTCATCCGCTGACGGTTGCGGTGATAATTGCTGAATTGGGATTTGATACTCAAACCGTGATTGCCGGTATTCTGCATGATGTGGTGGAAGATTCTGATATAACCACTGAGGTTATTTCGGAAAATTTTGGTGAAGAAATAGCATATTTGGTGGATGCGGTAACAAAAATTGGCTATCTGCCATACTCCACCGGGAAATCTGAACGGAAAGCGGAAAACTATCGGAAACTGCTGCTGGCGATTACTAATGACGTGCGGGTTGTGTTCATCAAAATTGCTGACAGGCTGCATAATATGCGCACCCTGGAGCATTTAAGCAAGCATAAGCAAAAAGATATCTCTCAGGAAACTCTGGAGATATATGTCCCCCTGGCAAACAGATTTGGATTGATCAGTATCAAAAGAGAACTGGAAGATCTTTGCCTGAAATACCTTTATCCCTCCATATATCGCGAACTTCATCATGTTGTGAAAGATAAAAAGTCTATCCGAGATGAATTTATCAAATATTTCTGTGCTGAAGTTAGTGAATTATTGGCTGCTGAGAAAATTGCTGCCCAGGTTACAGGACGCAGCAAACATTTCTGGTCAATATTCCGGAAAAAGGTGCAGAATAATCTCAATTATAATGATATTAATGATTATTATGCAATCAGGATCATCACAGAAAATATTGAAGACTGTTTTTCTGCTCTGGGCATAATAAACACTCACTACCAGCCTTTGCCCAATACATATAAGGATTATATAACCCAGCCGAAACCTAATGGTTACAGGTCACTTCATCAGGTGATAGTATCTGCTGAAGGGCGGAAAATCGAGATCCAGATCCGTACTCAGGAAATGCACCAGATTGCAGAAGAAGGCTCAGCAGCTCACTGGAAATATAAGGAATTTGCCGATCTCAGGAGTATTGATACGTCTTCTGCAAATAAACTGGATAGGGCTTTTGATGATCAGGTAAACTGGCTGCGTGACCTGCTGAAACTTTATCAGCAGGAACAGCCGGAAGAATTTATCACTGCACTTAAGGATAAATTGTTTCGCGATAAAATCATCGTGAAAACTCCTGATGATGATTATGTAGAGCTGCCAATTGGTTCAACTCCGCTTGATTTTGCCTTTGCAGTGCACACTGATGTTGGTCTGCATTGCCAGTCTGCACGGGTTAACGGCAAGCATGTGCCACTGAAATATCAATTAAATGACGGTGATCTGGTGGAAGTGAAAACTGCCAGGAATGTGACACCCGGCAGGGATTGGATCGAGATTCTTAGTTCACCCCGGGCAAGGCAGCGGGTTCGTGCCTGGTTCAGACGGCAGGAATTAGAAGATGCTGTATCACTGGGAAAGAGTATTTTTGAAAAAGAAGTGAAAAAGAATGAACTGAAACTCAATGATCAGGTTATCACAGAACTGGCACATAAATTGAAATATTCCGGTGCTCAGAACTTCTTTGCTGATCTGGGACAGGGCAATCTGATGATGGATAAGGTGCTGGAAATCCTTATGCCTGATAAAGAACCCCCTGAAAGCGCGACTTTACCTGGTCAAGATCGGGAGTATTCCAGTGAAGAATCAAAGTCCTTTATTGAGATCGAAGGACTGGAAAATCTGATGGTGCATTTTGCCAGGTGTTGTATTCCGCTGCCCGGTGATGATATCATTGGCTATATCACGCGGGGAAGAGGCTTAAGTGTGCATAAAAAGGATTGCGGAAATCCTGCATTTCAGCAGCTTTGCCTCAGAGAGCCTGAAAGATTGATGCACCTGCACTGGCAGAAAAATTCTCCTGATAACTATCAGGTAGCAAGATTAAAGATCATTGCCAGACCTCGTCCCAAGCTTAATTATGAGATCACTTCACTGCTTGCTAAACACAAGATCACCACTCTCACCAGCTCTTCTCGGCTTTCGGGAGATCATGAAGAGATTGAATTTGTTCTGGAAATTAAGGATAAAAAACAGTTGCAAAGATTTAAAAAATCCCTATTATCCATAAAAAGCATTATTGAAGTTAATTAGTCATATGTGCAGCGCCGGTGTACTCACAGGTGCGGCGCAAATGACGACCATAATCAACCGATTACAGCAGGGATTATGCCTTACCTGCAATAAATATTGACGTTTTTTACTTGTCATCAAATCTTTAAACTAATGGAGGTAAATTATGAATTCTTTTACTAAATATGCAGTTGAGCAGATGAAAACCCTCTGTTCGATCCCTAGTCCATCCGGTTTCACGCACAAAGTAACGGATTACCTGATGGAAACCCTCACCGATATGGGATGCGAACCTCAAAAGACCAATAAAGGTTCTGTGCTGGTTACATTAGGTGGAGAAGAAGATCATCTGGTGCTGGCAGCTCATATTGACACATTAGGCGGTATGGTTCGCGCCATAAAATCTAATGGCAGACTGCGTCTCACCACAATAGGCGGCTTCCCCTTTCAGAATATTGAAAATGAAAATGTGACCATTCATACCCGTAAAGGCAAAGAATATTCCGGAACAATGCACCTTTGCGAACCTGCTGCCCACGTGAATAAAGACCTGTCCACAGAAAAAAGGAATGACAGCACAGTGGAACTGGTAATTGATGAGATCGTGAAATCAGTAGAAGATACGCAAAAACTGGGCATTTCTGCCGGAGATTTTGTCTCCTTTGATCCCCGTACAAGGGTAACTGGATCCGGCTTTATTAAATCCCGTCATCTGGATGATAAACTCTCAGCAGCTATCCTACTTGCGCTGGCTAAAATGATCATTGAAGGTAAATTGAAGATTTCCCGAAAGCTGACTCTCTTATTTACTACTTACGAAGAAGTGGGTCATGGCGGCAGCAGCGGATTGCCTGCTGATACCACGGAAATGATCTCGGTAGATATGGGGGCTGTAGGAGATGATCTTTCCACTGATGAACTGGTAGTTTCCATTTGTGCCAAGGATTCCGGTGGACCTTATGATTATGAAATCACAAATCGTCTGATTGACCTGGCAGAAGATAACAAGCTGGATTATGCGGTGGATATTTATCCCTATTATGGCAGTGATGTGGAAGCATCATTACGCGCCGGATATGATATTCGTCATGGCTTGATAGGTCCCGGAGTGGCAGCATCACACGGCTATGAACGCTCACATATCAATGCCGTATCAGCTACCCTAAAACTCCTGTCACTCTACCTGGGAATGAAGTAATCATCAACGAAATACGCTAAAAGCACTAAAAAGAAATTCTTCTATTTTCCTTTTCGCGCCTTTAGTGTTTTTCGTTGATAAAAAAAAAGAGCCGGCAGATGCCGGCTCCATTTCATTTGCATTGGAATAAGCTATAATGTAATAGCCTCTACGGGACATTCACTAACGCATGCTCCACAATCTACACATGTATCTCCGTCACATACTGCTTTGTCATCAACCATTGATAATGCTTCAACTGGGCATACTGCCACGCATGCTCCGCATCCAACACAAGCATCACTTATTTTTACTGCCATTATTACCTCCTTCTTTTATGTCTTTATTGTCCAGACGACATAGAGCCTCTTTGATAATAGAGTTTTTTTTGTAAAGTTTTTTTCATAATATTTTTATTCATTATTCGATCAGGTATTAAATATCCGGTCTCCAGCATCTCCCAGACCAGGCAGGATATAGCCATTTTCATTCAAATGATCATCTTTGGCTGCCACAAATACCTGCACACCCGGCGCTTCCTTTTCCAACCGCTTAATCCCTTCCGGTGATGCTACTATTGCCAGAATAGTAATTCTTTCGCAGTTATGCTTCTTCAGCTCCAGCACAGCATCCACAAGGGTTCCACCTGTTGCCAGCATCGGGTCTATCAAGATCGCATGCTGATCTTTCATATCTTTAGGAAGTTTATTATAATACCACACGGGCTGCAAAGTATCTTCATTGCGAAACATTCCCAATATCTGCACCTGAGCAGCAGGCAGCAGATGCCTTGCTCCATCCAGCATCCCAATTCCAGCTCTCAAAATGGGCATGATCACTATTTTCTTCTGATCAAAAACCGAAGCTGAATATTTATCCCCAGTCCACATGGGAATGTCCTTATGCTCATATTCTTCACCCTTAAGCGCTTCATAAGTGAGTAATTGCGAGATCAATAATGTGATGCGATAGAATTCTGCCGGTTCCGTTCCTGTATGGCGTAATTGATCAACCAGCGATGTCATGAAACTATTATCTATGATATTTATCATGCTACCTCCTGAACTGACTGATAAAAAAATATCTCTTATAAAACTGGCAATAATAAAAAAGTGGACAACTCATCTTTAAGCGCGTTTTTTGGAACTGATTTTTAAGGAGATTTAACTATGGTTGAATATTATCGCAGGTGACTTTGAATAATGGAACCCAGACCTGGCAGGTTTGGTCATAAAGAAATAATTTCAGCTATAATGCTATAATCGTATTTGTCCTCCGGTTTGGCATTAGGCTGATTGATAAACTGGAGGTTTTATAATGATCTATCTTGATAATGCTGCCACAAGCTTCCCCAAAGCTCCGGGTGTGGCTGATACTGTCAGCAGATTTATCACTGATATCGGGGCTAATGCAGGACGCTCTTCTTATTCCACTGCCCGGCAGTCTTCCCGGATCATCTATCAAACCCGCAAACTGCTGGCAAAACTACTCAATACCGATAATTCATCTAATATCTGCTTTACGATGAATACGACCCAGGCTTTGAATATTGCCCTCAAAGGCATTGTAAAACCAGGGTTCAAGGTACTCACTTCACCCTTTGAGCACAATTCCGTAATGCGACCCCTGCGTCAGCTGGAATCACAAATGAATATCTCACTTGACTTCATTAAAATAATTGATTATGATATTGACTGGCAGCACCTGCTTTTCCAGCTTGAACAAAAACCTGATCTGCTCATCCTCACTGCTGCTTCCAATGTAAATGGCTATTTGCTGCCTTATAATAAAATTGCCCGGATGGCTCATAAATATGATATTCCCGTGATCCTTGATGCTGCCCAGGTGCTGGGCTCAAATCCGGTTGATGCCGCTGATTTTGACATCATCTGTTTTCCTGGTCACAAAGGTCTGCTGGGTCCCATGGGCACAGGAGGTTTATACGTGTCGGAAGAAATAGAGTTGTTATCCTTGATGCCAGGCGGCACGGGCAGCCGCAGCTCCACTGAATATCAGCCGGATGAAATGCCTGACCTGCTGGAAGGAGGAACTCCCAATCTTCCTGGTCTGGCGGGATTGCAGGTAAGTCTGCAATTTATTCTCGATACCGGAATTGATGCGATCGCTGCCAGAAAATTGCAACTTACCAGCCAATTACTCCAGGAACTTGCCAATATTGACGATATCATTATCCACAGTCCTATTGATCCCAATTTGCAGGCAGGTGTGGTCTCATTCACTTCGCTCAGATATAGCATTTCTGATCTCGCCTGGGAACTTGATAAAGCAGATATCGCCTGCCGCATGGGCATGCACTGTGCTCCCGCTGCCCATAAGCAGCTTGGCACTTACGAACAGGGCGGTACTCTGCGCCTATCTCCCGGCTACTTCAATACTGCCGCTGAAATTGATAGTGCCGTCAAACTGCTCAAGGATCTGCATAAATGAACCTCCAGATAGTGATCACCTTTCACAGCACTCATTCTGCCATGGCAGCAGAAGATATATTTAAAGAGCTGAAACTCGATTTCGAACTTATCCCCACTCCCCGCGAGATCTCTGCAGAATGCGGCTTTGCTCTGCTGGTGCGTGGGTTAGATACTGCTAAGATAAAACTGATCTGCAATAAAAACCAGATCAAATATGATAATATTTACTTAATAAAATTTACTGATGGAGGAAAAGAATATGAAAAAAGTAATTGATGCCAGGGGACTCGATTGCCCCAAGCCAGTATTAAGAACAAAAAAAGCCCTGGAACAGGGAGGATTTGATAAACTGGAAATTCTCGTTGATAATAAAGCTGCCCGGGATAATATTAGCAGTTTTCTCGAAAAATCCGGTCAAAAAATTGACCAGGTCAAAGAAACTATCGGTGATTTCACTATCTATGCCACAATCAAAAAAGCAGAAACCATAGTACCCAGGCAGAATGAAGCTGCCAGCACAGCAGGAAAAACAGTGTTCATCAGTTCAGACAGCCTCGGCATCGGCTCAGACGACCTGGGCAGAAAATTGATGAAAGCTTTCACATTTACCCTCACAGAACTGGATACGCCCCCCAATCGCTTATTATTTATGAATTCAGGCGTATATCTCTGCCTGAATGACTCAGATTCCCTGCCTAATCTCAAAATCCTGGCAGATCGTGGTACAGATATCCTCGTCTGCGGCACTTGCCTCAATTTCTTTGGCGTCTCAGAAAAACTCGCCATCGGCAAAGTCAGCAACATGTACGACATCGCAGATCACCTCCTGAAGGATGAGGGAGTAATAAAAATATAAATAAACATCTTAGAAAGTTAGCTTAATCTTGTAGCTTAATCTTTCCAGATTAAGTCCTTAATTTAAGATCAAACTGGAAAGTTTGATCTACGTTAAACCCCACTTACAACCCTGAAATAGTACACTTATTTAAGAATAAAAACACATCCACCCCACCCCATTTCACCCCATCAAGTGCCTATAACCCACAACAACAAAGCACTATCTCACATAAAAATGTCACTACGTGCTTTGTTGTTCAACCTCTATTCCACCTGGTGACATCTAAGAAGGATAAGTATCTGTTATATATCGTGTTATTGAAGTGGAATGGTAAATAAGGCAAAATTCTGCTGTTTTTGGGACAATTATCCGGATAAGCAGATATTAGTAAATCTAACGATAGTTGATAATTTTGTGTAGTTGCAGAAAGATTTGATAATTTTTCGTTAACAATGTTAACCTGGTTAACGGGAAAAGGAGTACCTTGTGCTGATAACATAAAGGGTTTGACTGAGATTTGTAAAAAGGTTGGGTTGACTTATAGGAATAATTTTTCTAGGAGGAAACATGTCAAAACTGCTAGGAAACCAGGGGGGATATCGCAAGATGATGAGTTTCCAGATGGCACAACTGGTTTATGATGTGGCAGACTGGATAATCAAAAACCGCCCGGATAAGAAACAATATCCCGAATACTCAGCAAATGCGGTATTAGTTTTGATAAAAGTAGCCTGTGCCCTATTGAATACCCATGTAGAGGGATTGGCAGATGATTTTGAATAGAAAGGCGGATTCACAGAAAGATTATACCGAGTACGGAAAGAAGCAAGAAATAAAAATCAAAATAATGAGAAACAAAATTACAAAGAAAAACGTTTACCGGGTTAACCGGGTTTACATTGTTAACAGAATAATTAATAAAAAGGAGATATTATGAGAGCTATTGCAATAGTTGGAAGTGCGCGGAAGGATGGTAATACTGCGGCATTGGCGCGGATCGTTTTGGGGGAAATGGAGAATGTGGGGATTGAGACTGAGCTGATTGAGCTGGCCGGGATGGATATCAAGAGTTGTAAAGCCTGCTATGGGTGTTTTAAGAATAAGGATGGAAAGTGCATCATAAAGGGTGATGGGGTGAATGATTTGCTTGGTAAGATGGCGGAAGCTGATGCTATTATTATTGGTTCTCCTACGTATTTCAGTAATGTGAGTTCTGAGATCAAGGCTTTGATAGATCGGGCTGGACTGGTGGGGATCGCTAATGACTATATGTTCAAGCGCAAGGTGGGAGCAGCTGTCGTAGCAGTACGTCGGGCAGGGAGCGTTAATGCTTTTGATGCTATCAATAAGCTCTTTTTTATCAATCAGATGATAGTGCCGGGTTCTGTTTACTGGAATATGGGGATCGGGCGTGCTCCTGGAGAGGTTAATGATGATGAGGAAGGGATCAGGACAATGAAGATATTGGGTGAGAATATGGGGTGGCTACTGAAGAAACTATAAAATTAGTGATCCGAAGATAATATGACTTAAAGAAAAATTATGTTCTTATTGATTGGAATATTTTGTATGTTCAATATCTGCTCTGCTGAGGGTGATTTTTCGGTGGATTTGAGTACTGATAAGGCGGTTTATCATCCGGGAGAGAGTGTGAGATTCAGTTTTAACGGGACAATGCCGGCTGGTGCGAAAATCAGGTATCGGCAATTAGATAAGACGTAGGAAGTGGTTGATCTTGTGAATGCAAGCCGAGAATGGGTGGCACGATTATACGGGATATCTAGTTGATATTTATGGTTATGAGAATGCTATTATTCAAAGCAATCTCCTGGACATTTATAGATAATTGCTACTTGATATTTATGGGTAGATGTCGACGATGTAGATATAGTAATGTATTTTCCAGAGGAAGTGTTTCTAATAGTTGTATAAATTCCACCAATATCCATAATTTCAACAACGTTGCCTTCCATTTTCACCGCATGTATACGTAATTGGCTTTCAGTATAACCTTCTACAACATCTACAAAATAATATACAACATCTACAACTTCACAATTTTTCTTCAATTTCAGGTTATCATCCGGATTATTAAAAATTATCTTAACTGCTTTCTGCTGTTCCGTTAATTCCTGTAATTCTGGCCAAATTATTGATGGGAATGGATTTACTGAACAACTTGTACATAAGATAAGAATTATTATTACATTTATAATCATCATCAATATTTTCATCATGTTTTCATCCTCTATCTCTATTAGGAATTTCCTCGTTTAAAACTTTTCGTCTGACAATATCTCCTTTAACTTCAACAGAACAATATCCAGGTAAGATTCCTAAACTCAGAAATCCTGAACTTTGATTCCAGGGGTTTTTATAGCAAAGAATCTCCAAATTTATTATTGCTTCTCCATGTACCTCTTTTATCTGGCTGTTTAACTCTTGAGATATATCCATTTTTACTTTCGTCAAAGGAATAGTTTCCATAAGCATATGAACTGATTTATATTTATAGTAAAATGTTCCGACTACGTCAAACTCATCCTCATATAAAATACTACCATCATTATTTCTAACAGAACCAGAAAATGACACTGGATACAGAACAGTAGGTGCTTCGACAAAACTTTTACTACCAACAGCACATCCGCATATGAACAAGCAAATACAGAAGCACGAACATATCATGATTAATTTACGTATTTTTTTTACTCTACATAGATGTTCCATGATGCTTACTCCTTATTTAGTATGGGAGTTTTTACTAAATCAGAGGCTTCTTGTGAAATAGCAGTCATCTTCACATAGTATTCTTCTTTAGCAAGAAAGACAAGAAGATACACACCACTCCATAAATTATTTACTTCTAATTCTATTACATTAACGTTTAGGTTCTTGTCTCCCAGTGTGTTCTTTAAAATTTTGGCATCAATATTTGTTGAATCGAGATGTGTTATTACTGTGTTTTCTGAAATTATTCTTTTTCGATATAATGTTGTGGCATAAATCATTTGATCATCGGTATACTTCACTGTTTCGCAAAGACCAGGATCTTGATTATTATTGATGCGATCTATTTTACTGAGTAAAACTGGTATTCCTGTGTTTGCCGCAGTAAAACATACATATCGTGAACTACTACATCCCGATATTATCAGAACAATGGTAATGATCAACGAAAAATTGATTAATTTTCTTTCTATTTGTTTGATGAGTAATAATTGCATAGAATTTCTCCTTTTTTACTTCATGTAGTTTTTCGGCAACCTGCTTGCCACTAACATCAATACCAGTTTCTCACAAAAAACTTCACATAATATATTATAGTTAACCGAAAATGTTCGTGATAACTAAGGTAAATAGGTTCATAATACTTCTTATTCACATAGTCCCAAGCTCTTATATTTTATATATTTATTACTGAGTTCACAATATTCGTTCTGTTCACAAATCTTCAATAGCAAAAAAACACTTCCAAACTCCCATTACTCAAAACCGTTCACCTCTTAAAACTTCCCTCACCGATTGCTGTTTACCCATCACCATTAAACCAATAGCACTAATTATATTTAATTACTATCCTGTCAATGAAAATAAGAACTACGGCAGTTATCAGCAGCAATCGATGTTTTTCACCTCAGCAATTCTGTTTCAGAGATTGGTTGATATCGGTCGTTATCTGCGCCCCACCTGGAAATACCAGGCGGGGCACATGCACTTAGATGGGAGGGGCAAAGTGCTTGACAGGAAACAGGTTGAAATTGGAAGAGGAGAGGAGGAGGCATAGATGGAAGATAGAGAATTAATCAGTTATGTGTGTCCCAAGTGTGGGGATACGAGTTATGTGAAGGATGAGATGCGGGCTACCGGGTCTTATCTTGCCAAGTTGTTTGATCTGCAGAATAAGAAATTTATCACGATAAGTTGTGAGAGATGCGGATATACGGAGTTTTATAAGCGTCAATCGAATTTGCTGGGAAATATCTTTGATTTTTTAGCGGATTAGTTTAATTGGAAATAGCTGTATTTGAGATAGAGCAATACCGGAGAATTGCCGAGAAGTTTCTGGCGCATCATGGTATTGCGGAGATCAAACCCGATTTCAATGGTTTGAACCAGGTATTGCAAGCCTTTCGATCCATACCCTATGAGAATGTGTCTAAATTGATCAAATACGGGCGCAGATTTGGTAATGGTGAGGTGGAAATCAGGTTACCTGATACTATCTGGCAGGAATATCAGGAATTTGGATTAGGGGGCACCTGTTATTCGCTGACTTTTTTTCTGGAGACTATTCTGGCAAATTCAGGATTTATTTGTTATCCTGTTTCGGCAGATATGAAATGGGGTAAAGATGTCCATTGCGGACTGGTAGTGCTGCTTGATGGAGTCCACTGGTGGTGTGATCCGGGCTATCTGCTGCTGACACCGCTGCAATTATCCGGGCGAAGGCAGCAGGTTTACCGGACAGAGAGCAGTGGAGTGATCCTTGAATATGATGGAGTAAAATATAGTTTGATAACCTTTAATGGCAGACAGAAAAAGAGGCGATATACATTCAAAGATAGAGTCTGCAACCGGGAAGAATTTTTAAAGTTCTGGCTGAAATCTTTTGAGCAACCGGGGATGAATGGAATCTGTTTAACGCGTCAGGAACGCGAGGGGATGATTTATATTCACAATAATTATTTCAGGGAAGTGAGTAGAGACGGGATAAAGAAAAAGAGGATGGATGCCAACTGGTTTAAGCAGATCGAGAAGGTGTTTGGAGTACCGGAGATACTTCTGGAAGAGGCACATGATTTTGCCCGGCAGAGGAGGAAGAAATGAAACCACAGGAAGTGCAGCAGGTGAAACTTGTGATCGGATTTTTGTATCATGAGCGCAATATGTATCGCAAAGCAATGGAAAAGGTGCAGGAGCGCTGGGGCATAGGCGATTATCAGAGCCAGGAATATTTTTTTGATCTCACTGATTACTATGAACCCGAAATGGGAAAACCGATTTTCAGGAGTATTAATTCATATAGTATGCTGATAAATCCGGGCAGTCTGGCAGAGATCAAGCTGGCAACTAATCAGATAGAAGAAGAATTAGCTGAATCAGGTAAGCGAAAAGTTAACCTTGATCCAGGATATCTGGATTATGATAAACTGGTGCTGGCATCGGCAAAATATAATTATCAGAAGATATATTTGAGTGAAGGGATCTATGCAGATATTACGATGTTTTACAGAAAGGGAAGATATATCGCCGCGGACTGGGCATTTCCAGATTTTAAGCAGGGGATATATGAGAATGATCTTTTACAGATAAGGCATCTTTATAAGCAACAGTTAAAAGAGTTGCTGAAGAAGTAAAGAGAGTATTAGTGCCAACCATTACGGAGGTCAAGACCATTCGTAAGGTTTTACAAGGGTTAGTGATATATCTTGACAGGAGATGTAATCAGAGAAAAAGACATTATTTAGAGGTTATAGATGTATAAATATTTGATGATAGGATTGATATTATTGCTGATGATAGTTAATAGCTGTTCATATTCGGTATATTCGAATAGTTTACCGCATTTGAAGACGATAGCAATAGAGCGTTTTGAAAATAAATCTGACCAGTTTGAACTGGAAGAGGAATTATGGATTTATCTTAATTCGGAATATAATTCAGATGGCAGATTGAGGGTGGTATCCCTGTCACCAGATTGCATGCTGGAAGGCGTGATAATGGATTACAGCCGCAAGATAGACACCTATGATGAGAGTGGAATAGAGGAATATAACGTGAAGCTGCTATTCCGATTGAATTTTACAGATATGACCACTGGCGAAGTTATCTGGGAGAAGGATAGTCTGATATTATCTGAAGTGTATTCAGAGACGAATGAGGAATCAGAATATCATTCAGAGGAAGAAGCCCAGGAAGCAATTTATGAGAAATTATTTAATGAGATAATGAAAAATACCCTGGAGCAATGGTAAAATAGTAATGATAAGAATAAATAAATACCTGGCGAGATGTAATCTGGGATCGAGGCGTCAGGTAGAAGATCTGGTGCGTGAAGGCAGGATTGCAGTAAATGGAGAGGTGACCACCGATCTGGCAACTATGATAGATTCAGAGAATGATAAAGTGAGTAATAATGGCAAGTTGATAGAGGTGATAGCTGATAAGATATATCTGATGCTAAATAAGCCGAAAAATTACCTGGTATCAACGCGAGATGATTTTGGCAGGAAAATGGTTTATGAATTACTGCCGGATTTTGGAGTACATTTATTTGCGATAGGGAGACTGGATTATAATAGTGAAGGACTGCTATTATTCACCAGTGACGGAGATTTTGCTAATAAAATAATGCATCCTCGCTATAAACTGGCAAAGGTTTACAAAGTAGCTGTGAAGGGACAATTACTGCAGGAGCAGGTAGAGCAATTGCGCAAGGGAGTGAGGATAAAGAGTGGTAAAACGCAGCCAGCGCAGGTTTTT
>JAVCDJ010000164.1 GCA_030765845.1 Candidatus Stygibacter australis | reverse complement strand
CCCAGATAACCAGAGCATAGTCTGCCATATAGGTTGCATCTGGTCCATCGTCGCCAGAAACTGCGATCTCAAATATTTCATAATCAATGCCAGTGGCATCAAGCATGTCAGCGTAATACGTCTGAGTGTCAGAGAAATCAAGGTCAGCACTTCCATCATCATCAACAAAGAGGATATTAGAAATGTTTGCTCCGCCAGCTCCCGGGGCTTCCCAGGTTACCAGTCCAGTTTCATCATCTACTGCCACATTTGAAGGAGGATAGATGTTTTCCAGCAATTCCACGTTCATCACCATGGTATCAGTGATCCACATGTCATTTTCCACATGATCTTCATATCCATCCATGTGCACTGTCATATCATACACACCCTTCCAGACTTCTTCCCAATATACTCCTACACCGGAAACCTCAGCTTCATAAGAATGAATACCGTCCTGGCATACCAGTGAAACCATAGCTCCGTCCATGGGATCGCCACTATTACCCGAAACATTTACATTAACAGGCACATACATATCAAAGCCGATCTCATTTGAGAAGGAAGGTTCAGATTGAACTCCACCTGTGTATTCCGCTCTCACGCAATACATATACACACCCGGTTCAGTAATTTCCGGCCAGGTGGTATCTTCATACGTAGTATCCTGTAGTGTTTCTACGATCAGATCCCAGTCTTCAAAGTTTTCCACATCATCAGCAAAACCACGTAAGATAGTGTATCCGTCCATACGATCCCGACGAGTATCTGTTTCTGAAGCTTTACTGAAGCTGTTCAAAGCAGTTTCCTTGCTGGTAAAGAGCTGTACTGGACGTCCCCTGTCTTCAGGTTCACCGACATATACATCATCGATATCCCAGCCTTCATATACTACAGAACTATCAGTACCAAAGTGGAAGCGGAACATCACTTCTTCACCATCATAGGTTGAAAGATCAAAAGAAGCCATTACCCAGCCGCCTGAGTTTCCACACCAGCATGCTTCTCCAGGAATTCCAGCATTACTTGTAGTGGCAGCATCTTCTGGATAACCACCTTCTGGTGTGATCAATTCCCAGGAAGCTCCTTCATCCAAAGAAATCTTCACATTACCACCATCAAAGTAATTTTCAATGTCATACCAGTGATAGAATATCAGTTGAGATTCATCTGAGGGAACATCGATTACTGGAGTATAAAGAGATGAATTAGCACTATTAGGGTATTGAGCATTTGGCCATGCACTCCAGCAGTTCTCACCACTCCAGGCATTACCGGCATTACAGCCATTAGCCCATTCCCAGCCTGCTTCGCCTACAAATTCGCCATCATCATCTTCAAAATCATAGAAAGAACTTATCGAGCCTGCTGGTGAATGCCATGACAACCAGGCATTTCCATCGTGATTCTCTTCTACATATACATCAAAGGCAGGATACATCATCTCTGTGATCATGCCTTCATAAGTTACTACATCTTCCATTATATCAATATTATCTTCCAGAGGAGCAAAATTCAAAAGCTCTGCTTCCAGATCATAATTGCCCTTCCAGATCCCGGTTATAGTACATTCTCCCTGGTCATCAGTTATTCCCTCATATTCCTGGAAATTACCGTCAGGATCAGGCTCTGTTGCATCCAGAGTTACTATAGCACCTACTGGAATATCACCGATATTTGTTTCAAGTGCTACTTCCAGAGTGGCATACATATCCTTGCCTACCCAGTTACTGAATGCCGGGTCTGACATATTATTATTAGTATAAACTGAACGGACTCCGTAAGTATAGACAGTTCCGTCTTCCAGATTTACCCAGTTCAGATCAGTATAAGTGGTATCTTCTACGATAGTAGCATTTACCTCTTCCCACATGGGCCAGTTAGCTTCATCTCCAAATTCACCACGGATAATATTATATCCAATCAGTTCACGATCTCTGCGAGTATCCCAACTGGTTGCTGTGCTGAATGGATTTGTATTATGAACTGGCATATATCTGGCATTGCCTACTTCCTGAATACCTTGAGGAAGATTAACAGCATGTTCGCTTACAGCTCCCTTATGAGGAGTGATGCTGCTGAAATCTACTACTGGATTATCATAGCTTACAGTCATCTCGCGACCAGTGGGCCCCTGGATTATTGCGCGCAGCATAAAGTCCTGATAACTAGAAAATGCCCAGGGAGTACCACCTGTTACATAGTGCTCATAGCTTCTGCCCATGGTTGGAGCAGTTTCATCAATTCCAATTCCGGCACAATCTGGATATGCTCCACCCTGAAGGTAGCCCAGGAAGAATTCCGTGCCATCAATTGCTATAGGTTCATCAAATTCAAAAGATACCCAGAAATAATCAGTAGGTGTTACTAATACACTACCCAGCATTTCACCCGGCATTCCGGTGGCTTCATCATAAGCCCAGACTGCTGCTGTGAAAGGAGTGAGAATATTTCCTGCAGGCCAGCTGCCATCATAAATGTGCATGCTTCCACCAGTTATCCAGCAAGGTCCACCCTGAGCAGTAAACCATACTGCACGTTCATTATCAGCATCATACCAGGCTGTAGCATTTTCTGCTTCATCGTCATCATAAATGATCTCATATTCGGGCCAGCTACCTGGAGAATTCCAGGTCAGCTCGCATTCTGTATCTTCAGTATTAACTTCAGCAAGTACATCATAAGGTGGATTAATGATCTCCAGCAAAGTGATCAACGGATAATCTATATCTTCATCAGTAACTACTACTTCTTCGCTCCAGGTCTGATAGCCTTCAAACATTGCAGTGATAGTATAGGTTTGACTACCATTTACACTACTGATAATAAATTCACCATTAGCATCTGTGATTGTTTCCCAGTAGAAAAGATCATTTTCAAGAGTGATGCTCACGCCTTCAAATGGAGTAGTATCCGGTGTATCTGATGCTGTCACATAACCTGTGATGTCCAGCGGATATACTTCTATAATCACTTCTTCCACTTCAGATTCACCTGAATCATAAAATGCCGTGATACCATAGGTATATGTTCCATCAGGAACATCAATATCAGTATATTCCGGATCGACCACATCATCAGCGATCAGGGTACCATTACGATAAATATTATAGTGCTGGAATATTCTTTCAAGTGGTGCTCCAATTCTTACATCATCTATTGCCCAGCCAGGATAGGTATTTACTGAACTATCAGTTCCGAAATGGAACTTGAACATAGCAGTTTCACCTTCATACATTGTGAGGCCAAATGTTGCTAATACCCAGCCAGTAGGACCGTCAGTAAATCCAGGTTCTCCCAGTCCAACAATACTGTCATCAGGATAGCCACCATCAGGTGTAATAATTGCCCATGAAGTTCCGCCATCAATGGAAATTTTCACATTTCCACCATCCCAGCTATTCTCGCAATCCATATTATGATAGAAACTTAATTGTCCGTCTCCAGGAACAGCTACTTCTGGTGTTGTTAATTGCCAGTTTGCATTATTAATATAGTTACCATTTATTGCAGTTACCCAGGCATGAGTACCTGTAAAGGCACCAAAATAACCATCTTCACCCCATTGCCAGCCAGACGCATCATTACTGATAAATTCTCCATCATTAGTATCAAGATCAAAGAATGTTTCATCAGCAGGTTCACTCCACCACAGCGATACGTCATCATCTAACACACTGTAATCCAGACCAGTTATAGGATTCAGATTTTCTGTCAGCTGAATTTCCAATGTATATGGCTCATAAATTGGCACCATCTCATCTTCATAAGTTGCCATATTCTCTTTTGTTACGCGGATATTATAATCGCCTTTCCAGATCATTGGGAAATATGCCTCTCCCGCAGCATCTGTCAGAAGTTCATATTCATTAAGTACTCCATCAGGATCAGGAGTCTGGCACATGAATTTTGCTTCAGCATCAACTACTGGATTACCAAAGAAATCATGTACTGACACAGTTGCATTAGTATAATAATCTCTGGCTACCCAGTTACTGATAGCAGCATCTGCCAGCACATTATTAGTATATTCCGCTTTCACGGCATATTTATAAATATCGCTTTCTACAAATTCCCAGGAGGGATCGGTATAAACAGTATCCATCAAGCCTTCTGCTATCACTTCCCAGTTATCTTCCAGCTCTTCTTCACCTAATAGAAGTCGATATACATTGTAATTCTCTATTATTCTTTCATTAGTATGTGGTAATAAATTAGCTATTGGATGGAAGTTAGGATTATTGGGATGCATCAATCTGTCTTCCGGCATTCCCACATATACATCATCAATATACCAGCCCTGATAAGTTACTGAACTATCTGAGCCGAAATGGAATTTGAACATTACATCTTCGCCCTGATATTCACCAATTTCAAAGGTTATCAGTGTCCAGACCATATCATGGCCATTAAAGCATTCTTCACTATTCAATCCGTAAGCTGTGCCATTGTAGCCACCTACTGGTTGAATTAAATTCCAGCTTGAGCCGCCATCAGTTGATATTTTAATATTTCCACCATCGAAAGTGGTCTCAATATCCATCCAGTGCCAGAATGTGAGTACTGCATCATCTGTAGGAATATTCATTTCCGGAGTTACCAGTTCATAACTTACACTATTGGGATATTGGGCATTCAGAGTTGTACCCCACACGTTGTCTCCACTATAGGCACCAGCCATGGAGTCAGTACCCCATTGCCAGCCCATATTGGCTACAAATTCACCATCATCAGCTTCAAAATCCCAGAAATTACCAGCGCTGGGATTAGGTCCATGCCATACGACATCTACTATTGTGTCTTCATCATTCTGAGTAGCTATCACATCATAAGCCGGGAATGCTATTTCATTAACTACCAGATCACCCAAATCTGTATTACCTGCTCCAATCACTGCTTCGCCTACCAGAACTTCATAACCTTCAGCTACTACGGTCATCTGATAAGTATTTGAAGAATAAACTGTGTTGATGTTAAAATAACCGTCTGCATCTGTGATACCTTCATGAACTCCCATTCCACTTAAGGTCACTATGGCATTTGCCAGTCCGATATCAGGATAATCAGATCCTACTACGCGACCGGTAACTTCCACTTCCGGTGCTGGCTG
Source organism: Candidatus Stygibacter australis (assembly GCA_030765845.1). NCBI lineage: Bacteria > Pseudomonadati > Candidatus Cloacimonadota > Cloacimonadia (SeqCode) > Cloacimonadales (SeqCode) > Candidatus Stygibacter > Candidatus Stygibacter australis. The sequence goes on along the minus strand of JAVCDJ010000164.1, from coordinate 21,717 downwards.
CAGATAGAAATCCTGATCTGTAGTCTCATCGGCTACAATAATCACAGTTTCAATATCTTCACTATGAGCAAAAAGTGTGGCATGTGCTTCATAAGTGCCTTCAAAAAGTCCCGGGAAGCTGTAATGTCCATTAGCGTCTGTGAAGGTATGAATGCGCTGTTCCAAAAGCTCTATCAGTACACCTTCCAGAGGCTCATTAGTATCTGTATTATAAGCATATCCTGCCATTTGTCCCAAACCAGTAGTATTGATGAACATCATGGTATTAGGATTGCTGCTAAGAGGATTCATTGTAGCAGGTGGATTATAAGGATCATAATCATCTGAATCACTCTGTGCCCAAAGGCAGCGGTCAGTATATTGAGTATCAGTATAATAGAAAGTATCTCCTGTACTGTAATACTGGGTATCCATCACTCTTTCCACAAATACGATCAGATTCTGTCCTTCATATATAAAGGGATCATCAAGATCTACCATGATCTCATTTACACCAATCGGAAAATCAAGAGTTCCACTGTATACCTGGGTCATATCGGTTGCTGATTCCCAGCCGCCACTCAGATTATCCAAAGTAGTATTCTGCATCCAGATATTAATTGGCATTCCGGGCAGATTATCTACAAAGTTATTATAATACATAATAGCAGTAATTGCTCCACCACCAAATCCCTGGGCAGCAAATTCATCTGCATAATAGATTGTCTGAGAAAGAGAATTTCTGTACCAGAAATCTATGGGAGTATAATAATGAGCTGTAGTGGTATTAGGATCACCAAACATGGCAGCCTGACTGTCACCGATCCAGGTCATTTCTGAGCTGGCACTGCCACCATCGCCTATGGAATTATAAGGTGTGATAGTGTAGGCATAAAGACCTTCTTCCGGGATAGAATCATCTGTCCAGGTGGTCATTATTCCTGTGGGCTCAAATTCATCGCCATCACTTCTTACTATATGATAACCTTCAATGGGTTCATTAAATGGTCCGCCATGCAATCCTGTTGTGGGATTTGCCCAGCTTAATACACCATTGCCATCCACATTTGCCAGTGTGATGCTGGTTACTGCAGCAGGTACATCTTCTCCTATATAAGCACCTGCACTGGCACCTACACCTTCTCCGGCATCATTGAAACCAAGAACTGTATAATTGTAGCTTCCTGCTTCCGGCAGATTATCTGTCCAGTTTACCACTCCACCTATAACAGGGTTAGTGATAGTGTGAATAAGTTCATCATTACGATAAACGCGCATCTCATCAAGATCAGTAAGATCATCTCCCATAACTGTCTCAGTAGGATTCATCCAGCCCAGATCAGCAGTAAGTCCACCATTAGGGTCTGGAGTGACTGTGAACATGTCAGGAGCTGCGGGAGCATCTGGAGGTGCATTTTCACCTAATTCATAAACGCAGATATAATCTGGACTTCCCTGCAGTAACGCACCAAGTGTACGCAAAGCAGGATCCCAGTCATTCATATAGCATAAACCACCGGCGATGGCGCCTGTTCCACCTTGTCCGGTTACATCTACTGTTTCCAGAATCTCAAAAGTCTCCGGATCTATTTTGATGATAGTACATCCCGGTGATTGATGGAATGCATATAAAAAAGGTCCTTCCGGATCATCAGGATCAAAAGCCAGCCCATAAAAATCAACTCCTGGATTGTCAAAGGTGTCCAATACATTACCGTCACGATCCCAGTGGGCTATGGGGTCTCCAAAATTGCCACTCCAGAACGTATCTGTGAGAGGATCATAAGCAATTGCACGGACTGCTTGACCTGTTACTTCAATATTGTTTTCAGGTACTGCCTCTCCTGTTTCAGAATCCCAGCAGTAAACTGTGCTGGTCGCTGCTGAGCCATACATGTACTCACCATCATAGGCAAGATCACGAGCTCCGGTTAATGGAGCTGTGATAGCTTCAATGTAATTACCTTCTGAATCAAATTTGTAAAGCTGGTTTGAACCACTCCACTTGGTAGCATAAAAGAATTCACCATCCCATTCCATGCCGGATAGTCCGGTCTGACCTGTAGGTGTGTCCACATCAAACTGCAGTAAATTGTCCCAGGGATCGCGACTTGGGTTAGCGGGGGCATTACTGGAGGCAGAATTCAAATCCCGTCTTTCAAATCTGCCATTGGGATCTTTTGCCATCAATGTGCAGAGTAAAGCAAGACTGAGTAAAATAAATAGAAACTTTTTCATAAAATTTTTCTCCTTATTTTGTTTACATCTAAGTTATAACTTTGTTTACCAATCAATTTCAATTTCATCTTCATTACGATATGTACTATTAAAAAACACTATCAAACTATTAATAAAAATTGCTGAATCTCAAAATGCCTACACCATCATTTTTAAACAATTCATACCTCAAACTTAATATTTATTTGTCAAGACAATAAATTATTTATCAGGAAATTTGATACATTTTACCTGATGGATATTATCACATTCATCAATCTGCTCAAAAAATCTACTCCTGATCATTAATTTAAGGCGATCAATATTTGCTGTGCCCGTAATTCCAGATTACGGAATTCTTCCAGCGTAAGAATCTCTTTTGCTCGCATTTCTGCTGTCCAGGTTTCGGGAGTGGCACTACCTTCAAGGGGTGCTAAGTATTCTAATCCTTTTTTCAGGATGTCAGCTTCTTTCTGATAGATTCCAATTAACTCACCTAGAATTTCTCCATCCGTCTGAAATTTTGCTTTATTACTTTCCAGGTAGCTTGCCGTTATGGCACGCGATCCCACCAGACAGTAATGTATCCAGGTATTGGCAAAGCTCATTTCAGCAAATTTTTCTGCAGTAGCCGTTTTCAGGGTCTCAGTTTTTTTAAGATGTTCCAGCCAGGTATCGATAGCAAAAATTCCATTAGTATATTGATCATATCGTTCAGTTTCATAAAGAGTTTTGGCGAGTTTTAGTGAAGCCGGATATAAAGGTGCGATCTCAACTTCCTCTTTATTATAAATTCTGACAATGGCAAAGGGCATCTTCCAGGCTATCTCATACCCTTCCGTCTGGTCATAATAAGTTCGGCAAAGCAATTCCTTACCACCTTTCTGATATCCGGTGATCACACCCCATTCAGGCACCTTGATGAGATCTATAGCTATCAGAGGCCAGCCTTCATCAATAGATGCCTTGATCTCATTTATCATTTCTGCTTTATTCATATATTTTGCCAGACTGTCCTTTTCGCAATTATCATCTGCATCTAAGTGGATGAATTCAAAATCATAGCCAAGTCCCGTGAGAATTTCTGCTCCAGCATTAAACCCACAGGTTGCATCTGGGGAACTGGGACACCAGCCATCAAAAAAACTTGTCCGGAAACCGTAACCTGAAAGAACCATCATATCTTCATATCCAAGTCCCTGACCTTTCTGCTCCTCAATTCGCATAAGTGAACCCAAGAAGGAGTTATCCATACCCATGCTCCAGTCCAGTTTCCCTATACCTTCTATCATTACAGCATCTTTATTAATCTTATCTTTACGGGGAATAGGCATCAGATAAACCCCGATCTGTCCCGCTGGTATCTGAATCACCAGTAATTCACCCTGACGATATATCTCCACTTCCACCATTTCACTCTTAACTTCACTTTTTAGAGTCCCCAGTTGCTCTACACTCTCCACCATAACACCATCATATTTCAATATTACATCATTTTTTCTGGCACCTGCTGCTTCCAGGACAGAATTTTCAGTAAAGTTAGATATCAATACGCCACCTTTTTCTGGAAATTGCATGTCTTCCACCTTCTTAAAAGTGCTGCATGATATAAGCAATAACATGCAAATAAAAATTATAACAAAGTTTTTCATAATACCCCCCAAGGCAGTTTAGTGCTAAAAAACTGACCAGCAGGTAATTATCTGTCAATATATTCTTTCTGGTAAACTGGCATCCCCCCGAAATTAAAATTTCCTGCTGCTAAGTCACATGTGCAGCGCCGGTGTACTCACAGGTGCGGCGCAGATGACGACCGTTATCAACCAATCCCTGAAAATTAAATTGTTGTGGTGAAAATCATAGATTGCAACTGATAACTGCTCGTCGTTCTCGCCGCACTTCCGGAGTACCGTCAGCGCTGCAAGTCCTACTTATCTGCATGATTATCACTAAATTTCGTGTTATGGACATAAAAAAAACAGAGGGATGCCAGATTCTTTCTGGTAATACGCATCCCCCCGAAATTAATTGCAATTGTATCAGTGCTGAACTATTATATTGAGCCATTCTCATTAACCACCAACTTTAGTTGGTGGGCAATGAATACGAACGATGTGTAGTCACTTTAGTGACTTTAACAGGTATTATAAATAATTATGAAATTATAAAACAGATAAATTAAGCATAGAATTAGTAAAGTGGCTGAAGCCACTCTATGTATTTGTTTTTTCAGCCCCCGATTAAAATCGGGGGTTAATGAGATTGAGAAAATTAGCAACTGGGATGGTATATAACTCATATAATATCATATTGTTAGGCAGTTATCATTTCCAAATTACAGGGGGATGCCTGATTCTTTCTGGTAAAATCCGGTTGTGATTAGATGAAGCCTTTAATCTTGAAGGAAGAAAGTGCATACGCAAGTCTATCTCTTCTTACGAATTTCAATTATAATCCAACCTGATTCGATCAGGATAAATAAACATAAGAAAATGCCCAGATACACACCTATCAACATCTTTGATGGAGAACTAAAAAGCTGGATCAAATATGGAGAATTTTGAAATTTTTTCCATTTTAGGTGATAAAAAAGAAATATTTCATGTCCCGTTATCTGATATAATTCGAGTAATTGCTTTATATGTATCTGATGATAATCACCCCCAGCCGGGGTTTTCAGAATGTCATAATAACTGTTCCCATCCCTGTCATAAAGGGGCAGTTGTAAAATCAAAGCATTAATCCCTTTATTAAAAAGAAGTTCAGCTTTGCGAGAACCTGTATAGATATTGAACTCGTGCAGTCCTAATAATGCATACATCATACCGTTCAACACCATGATCTGCCTACAGTGTTCATCTGCATATTCTTCATACCACCAGGCATCAGGGGTCAGTTTATGAGTTACTCCTCCCTGCTTTATACTGAGGAGCATAAGATTCATAAGACTATCACCAAATGCCAGATAACGGGGATTACCCGTGATCTTGTGAGCTCTAATCATTAACTGTAAAGCCTGACCCTGAGCCATTGCTGAGTGCCATGGAGGATACATGTTATATATTGGGTAATGAAAACGATATGTTAATATCGCTTGACTATCCTGGCGGACAGATGTTTCAATGATCCGGTTGGTACAGTTGAGAAACTTGGCAATATTAGAGCTGTCATGCTTTGCAAAATGCTCCAACCCGGTTTGAATAATTGCTACTGGAATGTATTGTACTCCTATTATCTCACCCTTGATTTTCCCAAGGTCTATAACAGGAATACCGTCAGACCCAATGTCATATTTATCCACGATACTGCTTCTGAAAACATATTGTCTAATAGTTCTAATAGCAATACTTACTGGCGAGTATAATATCTCAACCGAGACGATAGTAAGCAGTAATACTATTTCCAGAAGCACGATCTGAGTAATAAGCAATTTATTAAATCTATTCATATATTTACCGTAAATAAAAAGGATTCTATATGTCAAATAATTTAATAAAATGGGAAACTGCCATATCATCTGCCCCAGCCAAGTAGGAGTTTTGAACGGTATTCCGGGCAAGACTTCTGGCGATCAGTTACCACCCAACTCCAAAATAAGTGGATGTGCACCGCCGGAGTACTCTCAGGTGGGGCGCGAACACGACAGATACTACCCAGAAACTGCCGTCATTTGCGTCCCCTTGTAGGTCAATCGTCCTTGATTGACTAAAAACAACTTAATCAAGATGATTAAGCTACATCAAATTCTCTCTTGTATATAGATTAAATCCTGTTAATCGCTGTTTCTGGTACCTCGCTGCTCGTTTATTCCATTCATCACGCTCATTCTGCGAAAGTGTTTGCCAATCTATAGCAATTTCTTTTATCTTATTATTAAAATAGAGTGTCTGGGGGTTCACGCTGTGGTCATACCTTCGCCGGTGATAGAGCCAGGGATTTTCCCGCTTGTGTTCCTTATAGCTGTAATCCGGGATTTCATAAACCACCTCTCCATGGCACTTTCCGGTGAGGGCAGTGATCCAGTTCACTTTGCTGCGCAGTCCCCTGCGATAGGTCTTTATGCTCTCATATTCAGGTTCAGGCAGGCTTAATACATGCTCCAAATTAGCAGTCAGCCACGTGTAATAAGCTGTCTCCAGATCACCGGAAGAGATGATGAAATTCCGCTGGCAGTATAATTCATCCTGAAAATAACAATCCAGCCCAAACTCGCCTTCTGCATGAAAGCTCAGTTCTACAAATGTGCGTGGTGCGACTTTTTGATGAAAACCCATTGGTGTGCCCTGCCAGCGAAACTCATAATCTCCCCGCTCTCGCACATAGAAAGCCGTCTCACCGCGAAATTTCTGCACTCCAGGTTTCAAAATATACGGCGCGTAATAATTGAGTTTTTTGATCACAGACTTATATTCAGCCAGCCGAAGATTATAAACCGTGACAGCAAAACGCCTGATAGCTTCATTTCGTATCACCAGAGGAGTCCGCTGATAATATGATACCGGGATATAGGGATAATGTTCCTGCGTGCCGTTTCGTTTGGTGCGATACACAATGCCTTCAAATTCGCCATGCACTTCAAAATTGCGCTGAACGAAATCGGTCACGTTTTTTCCTGATAGGTTTTTCATCATAACCACCTTATTTAAATTTTTTTACCCATGCTCTTCCAAGCATCCCCCACATATAAAATAACCAAAAAGTGGAATCAGACAAGAACAACTTAGCACAATCTAACAAAAAAATGTCAGTACGTGCTTTGTTGTTCCGGAAGATTGGCAGATTATGGCTGGTATAGGTCATATAGAGGGTATTGGACTTTCAGGGACTATGGGATTTTTAGGGGGAGGGTAGGGAAAGGTAGTTGACAATTTTCGAGGGATAATTATAAAATAGTATTGTCAGAAAAAAGGAAATAATTAAAAAAATCTGGGAGCAGTTATGGAAAAAAGAGAGATCAAAGTGATGGAGAAAATTTTAAGTGCCAATGACCGGGTGGCAGATGGAATGCGAGCCGAAATGGAGAAAAAGGGGATTTTGAGTATTAATCTGATGAGTTCACCGGGCAGTGGTAAAACTTCATTATTGGAGCGGACATCCAGTTTGATAACTGAGGGGATATTTGCAATTGAAGGTGATATTCAAACTACACTTGACGCTGAAAGGCTTGTGAGTGCGGGGATAGCGAGTTATCAGATCAATACAGGACCTTTTGGTGGGGACTGTCATCTGGAAGCCGGCTGGATCCAAAATGCTCTGCAGGAAATTGATCTGTCGGGAATAGACTATTTATTTGTAGAAAATATCGGAAATCTGGTATGCCCGGCTGAATTTGATGTGGGTGCACATTTGAATGGTGTAGTTTTAAGCGTGACTGAAGGTGAAGATAAACCTTTGAAATATCCCCTGGCTTTTCGCAATTCACAATTTTGCCTGATCTCCAAAGTTGATCTGCTGCCGTATCTGGATATAAATATGCAGCGGATGATCAATAATGTGCTGAAGATCAATCCTGAGATGGAGATAATTATCCTATCCAGTAAAACCGGAGAGGGTATGGAAGATTGGGTGGAATTTCTGGAGAAGAATAAGAAAAGTTAGCCACCATCCTACGCCAAGGCTACGGCACGGCAGGCGGATCTCACGGATGAATGTAATGTATTCTGAGACCTTGCGAATGGTCGATAGACCGCAATGGTTGACCGATTTGAACAAGATATTAACAATGCTAAATGGCATAATGGTATAGATTTAATAGATTCCATCCTCTGACCAACCATTGCGGAGGTCTATCGACCATTCGCAAGGTATTGACTGGTGAGAATTTAACAGTCTCCTTATTCGGCTTCGAGGGTTTCTATGAATAGTTCTTGACCGGATACGATCTCGGTAGATGTGGAGTGGCAGTGAGGGCAGTGGAAATCTGTCTGATTGAGCGTGATGATCTTTTGGCATTCTTTGCAGCGGATTTTCAGTGGAGTGTGTTTTATAATAAGTTGGGCGTTATCAAAGCCCTGAAAATCATCTTTTAATAAATCAAAACAATTCTGCATAACATCGGAGATAACCTGGTGCATATCACCTACAACAATAGTAACTTTTGAGATGGTATCAAGTTCATTCTGGATTTTTACTCTATGAGCGATTTTTAATAATGAAGTGATAAGGCTGGCTTCGTGCATGATCAGCAGATGCGGGGGAGAGGGTCAGCATTGAGCATAGGCAAAGGTCTAAGGCTCCCTAAAGGGGTTTTGAGATATACACCCTTCACCTCATTTGTCACCTTTCCGATTAGCGCAGAATTTTTACCATAGATATTAGCTGTCATCGCAGAGAGTAAATTATCGGTTTGAGCAGGAACAAAGGAGACAATAACACCTTCATTTGCCATATATAGCGGTTCCATACCCAGTAGCTCGCTAACAGCCATAGTTGAATTTCTAATTGGCAGGGCAGATTCATCGATGATGATACCCATGCCGCAATCATCGTAAACCTCGTTTAGGATAGTGGCGACACCACCACGGGTGGCATCACGGATGAAATGGACATCTGAGACGCTTAGCATATCCTGAATAAGATGGTTAAGCGGGGCGCAATCGCTGAGTGGGGGAGGTTGGAGACCGAGCTGGTCACGGCTGTTAATGATGGCAATAGTGTGATCACCAATGTAATTATTAACGATGATTTGATCTCCCGGCTTAATTTTTTGTGTGGAAAGCGCTATACCTTCAGCTAAATAACCTATTCCTGTAGTTGTGATATATACACCTTCTGCATTGTGCTTTTCCACTACTTTAGTATCTCCGGCAATAATTTTTACACCAGCTTCCTGAGCAGCCTTTTGCATGGAATTGACAATTTTCTGCAATTCTGAGATCGGAAATCCTTCTTCGATGATAAAGGCAGCCAGCAGATATGCGGGTACAGCTCCGGAGACAGCAACATCATTTACTGTGCCAGTTACGGCGAGTTTACCAATATTGCCACCGGGAAAGAAAAGGGGTTTAACTACGTGGGCATCAGTGGTTACTACCAGTCCTGGTTCTATGCGGAAGGAGTCAGAGAGTTCTTCCATCTGGAAGGTGCTTGCAAAAACGCTGGAGATAAGGTTTTGGGTGAGTCTGGCACCACTGCCATGAGCGAGAGTTATAATATTATCTTTCATATTTATAATAAGCGGCACAAGAGCCTTCAGAAGATACCATGCAGGGGCCAAGGGGATTGGCAGGAGTGCAGGTACTGGCAAAAAGTGGGCATTGGGGTGGGGTGATAATGCCTTTGAGCACGTCACCACACTGGCAGCCGGTATCTGGCTGTTGATCAGTAATATTCAGGTTATATTTATAAATTGCATCAAAATCACGGAATTCATCTCTGATACCCAGACCGGAAGCAGGGATATATCCCAGACCACGCCACCAGGAATCCTGCACCTGCATTACTTCGTTGATAGTCTGCTGAGCATTGATATTTCCTGTGGGGGAAACAACTCGCTGGTATTCATTTTCAATTTTGGGAGAATTATTCTGATGCTGCTCGATGAGCATATTGATAGCTGTGAGAATATCCAACGGTTCAAAACCAGTTACAACGCCACCAAGATCAAACTCCTGAGGAAGAAATTCATAGGCATTTGAACCAATGATGGCACTTACGTTTCCCGGGAGGATGAAGCCATCTATATTGGTCACAGAAGAATTTAGCAGTGCTTTGAGGGCTGGCGGGATTATCTTGAAAGCAGGCAGAACTGAGAAACCAGTCAGGTTTTTCTTTTTGGCAAGTCTGATAGTATGGGCAATGCCGGGGATAGTAGTTTCAAAACCTATACCGATAAAGATAGTTTCTTTTTTTTGAGCAAGCTTGAGAGCATCGAGGGGAGAATAAACGATGCGCACGTCAAGTCCTGAGGCTCTGGCATCTTCAAGAGTTCCATTATTACCTGGCAGCCGCAGCATATCACCAAATGTGGCAATTGTGACAGATTGGAGATCTATCAGAGAATCTATTATAGATGGAGGAGTAACGCAAACAGGGCAGCCAGGACCGGAAATCAAATGGATATTAGAGGGCAGCAGTTTTCTGAGTGCCCATTTTCCGATAGCCATTGTGTGGGAACCGCAAACTTCCATGATGCGGATATTTTCTTTGAAACCGCTTATCCGGGTGATGATCTTTTGTGCCAGGTCATGGTCCTGGAACATTTTATTTAGCATAGACAGCCTGGAGAAGTTCGATAGTTTTAAAGGCATCATCTTCAGAGATGATATTGATAGCAAAGCCTGTGTGGATGAGAACCCAGTCGCCGATAACAACCTGGGGTATAAAGGTGAGAGAAATCTCCTGGTTTATACCACCCAGATCGACAACGCCGGTGTCATCATGGATTTTAACAATTTTTCCCGGTATGGCAAGACACATATTTATTACCTCATTTATTGCGATGATTAGCAATTACTATCTGTCCCAGAGCAATAGAACCATCATTAGGAGGAAACAGTCTGGGAGCGAAAACTGTAAAGTTATTTTTTTGGAGCATCTTGATAAGATTAGTAAATATTATGGCATTTTGCATCACACCTCCAGCAAGTACTACATTATTAATAGAGGACTCTTTTCGGAGAAGTTTTACTGCCTGAAGAGTAAACTCGATTATGGTATGATGAAACCGGGCTGAGATAAGCGGGTGTGGTTCATTTTGCTGAATGTCGTGGGAAATGCCCTGGAGAACAGGTTTTATTTTAATATTCTGCTGATCAAAATAAAATTCATAAGGCGGATAATCCATGATATTTTCCGGGCAGATAGATTCCAGAGCCATGGCCGCCTGAGCATCAAAAGAAATTTTAGTGACCAGATCAAGCATGGCACTCACACAATCAAACAGCCTGCCCATACTTGTGGTTTGAAAGACGTTCAAATTTGTGGTCAGTTGTTTGGCGATTATCTTTTTCTCAAAATCTGAGATATTATTAAGCAGATCAGTATCAAGCAAATTTTGCCTAAGCCAGGCATAAGCAATGCGAATGGGATTTTTCACGGCAGCATCCCCACCGGGAAGCGGCATTGGCTCAAGGTGAAATTTATTCTGATAAGAGAAGTAATCAGCAATCATGATCTCACTGCCCCAGATGATGCCATTATCTCCCAGACCCGTACCATCATAAGCAATACCAATGACAGGTTCAGATAAACGATGCTCTGCCATAACTGCAGCAATATGGGCATGATGATGCTGAATTCTATAGAGCGGTATTTCAAGTTTTGCAGCAAATCGGGTACTCATGAAATCAGGTTGTAGATCACAGGCAGCAAATTGGGGATCGATCTTGAACCACCGGCAAAATTTGTGATAAGTTTCCTGATAAAAATCCAAAGAATTGAGTGTGTCATTATTTGCAATATAGGGAGAAAGGAAGATGGAATCACCGGCAGCAAGGGCAAAAGTTAATTTCATGGCAGCACCAGCAGCAAAGGAATCCTGCAAAGTTAAGCCTGATGATAAGGGAGAGGGGATATAACCCCGGGAGCGACGGATCATAATATTATGGGGCTGGGCAGCACGAATAACGGAATCATCACATCGATTGAGAATTTCACGGTTGTGGGTTAAATAATAATCGCAAATCTCAGGTAATTCATTTTCATTGGCTGCAATAGGATGATCATGGATATTGCCGGAAGTCATGACGAGATATTTGAAATCATCTTGAAGCAAAAGATGGTGCAGGGGAGCATAGGGAAGAAAAACTCCCAGGGTGGGATTGTTAGGAGCTACAAGGTGAGAAATATATTTTCCCGTAGCAGGTAGGATCAGGATAGGGGCAGCAGGTGACTGCAAAAGCTGATAAGCTTCTGGTTTCAGATCAACAATTTTTTCCAGGTCTTCTTTTCTGCACATCACGGCAAATGGTTTATCTGGCCTGTGTTTACGTTTCCTTAGGTTTTGAATCGGATTATCATCAGTAGCCAGACAAGCCAGATGAAATCCACCAATTCCTTTAATGGCAATAATATTTCCATGTTTAAGAAGTTTGCGAGTGAGAATGAGTGGATCACCGGGAACAGGTTTTTTGTTACTATCAAGAAGCTGCAAACCGGGACCGCATACAGGGCAGGCAACAGGTTGAGCATGAAACCTGCGATTGAGAGGATCGCTATATTCTCCGCTGCAATAATCACACATCTCAAATTTACTCATGGAAGTGGCAGGTCTATCATAAGGTACGGATTCGATAATGGAATAGCGAGGACCGCAATTTGTGCAATTAATAAAGGAATAATCGTGCCTGGGATCAGTATCAGAATTCATTTCTGTAAGGCAATCTGAGCATACAGCCAGGTCGGGGGAGATGTGAGTAATACCAGAATTAATGAGACTGGGCAGTATTTGGAAGGAATCAAAAGTACTATCGGGGTGTGTAGTAACGATCATAGTATCAATTTTTGAGGCTTCTGGGGAGTTATTTTTTAACTGATTAAGGAAATTATTTAGTGAATTTTCATCACCAGTAACAGCGATTTCAACGCCCTGAGAGGAGTTTCTGACATAACCTTTTAAGTTATTATTATATGCTAACTTATATACAAAAGGTCTAAATCCCACACCCTGCACAACCCCGTTGATATTTATAATATACATATAAATTCCTTATCAAATGATATAAATAGAATATTTAAAACGGGAATAAAATTGTCAAGAATAAGTAAAAAAAAATATAGTAAATTAAGATGAAATATTCATAATGAAAAAATATTATTCAGTCTATCAAATAAAAAACCATAAGAGGAGAAAAAAAAATATAATAATTCTTGACAAAATTTTGATGTAAATTTAAATTTAGTCCGTGAACCTTGAAATTAAAGTAATGATCTAATATATAAAGCAGAAAAAAAATATATTTACGGAAGTGTTATGAGTGTCTATTCCATTAGTAAGAAAGAGTGGGCAGAATCACTCATCAGGGTCATCACAGATTATACGATTTATGCTCCTGTAGAAAAGGGTAAAAACGCTGATTACAGGCTAATGAAAGCCAGTACTGTCCAAGATATATCTTATGATTGCGTAATACCCGTTCTCCCCTTAAAGGCATTTTTCTTTCCCATCAAGGAAAACGTAGTTCAGGATCCATCAACGCAGAAGCGGATAATATTAGGAGTGCGAAATTGTGATTTGATGGCTCTTAAACTACTTGATGCGGTATTTCTGGACGAAGATTTTCTGGATATCCATTACCAAACACGACGTGAGAATACTATTCTTATAGGTAATGATTGCCAGAAGATAAAGGAAACGTGCCACTGTACAACATATGGTCTTGCGCCATTCCCCGAAGAAAATATGGATATTACAATTTCACCTGCTGGAGAATTACTATATCTTTCCATATTCACACCCAAGGGAGAGGCGCTGCTGAGCAAGCTGGAAGCCAAAGGATTGCATGAAGTGGAAGGATTGCCGGAAAATGTATATAATAAAAGGAATGCAATACGGAATCTTCTGCAAAAGCAGAACATTGACCTGCCTGACCAGGAAGAGACCAAAGCAGGCATATTAAACACAGATGATGATTTCTGGAAAGAATATGCAGCAAAATGTGTATCCTGTGGAGCATGCTCAGTGATCTGTCCTACATGTCACTGTTTTTTACTTATAGACAGGGAGAAATTTGAGAAGGTAAAAAACTGGGATGCCTGTCAATATCCGGCATTTGAGAAGGTAGCTGCTGGAGAGGATCCTTTGAAGAGGTTGAATAAGCGGTTGAAAAATCGTTATGAGTGTAAATATATCCATAAACCAGGGATGTTTGATGTGCTAGCCTGCACAGGGTGCGGCAGGTGCATTGATGCCTGTATAGGCAAGATAGATAAAAACAAAATAATTATAGCAGCTTGTAAAAAGGATTAGATATGCAGGGCAAAAATATTTATAAACCCATTTTGTTCAAGCTTGATAAAGTAGAGACTGAGAGTTCTTTGATCAAGACATTTTTCATACATCCGGAATCAGATTTTCATTTTAAAACTGGTCAATTTGTGGAAGTGACAATTGAGGGAGTGGGTGAAGCACCTTATACTCCATCATCTTCGGCAACAATTTCTGACCGGATGGAAATCACCATAATGAAAGCCGGTTATGTGACCAACCTGATGCATGAGCTGAAGGGGGGAGAGACTCTTGGGATCAGGGGTCCTTTTGGCAAAGGCTATCCTCTGGAAGAATTTCACGGAAAAGACGTCATTATTTTGGGTGGAGGAGTAGGAATTGCTCCCCTGCGGTGCCTGATCTTAACCATGCTAACCGAAAGTGAGAAGTATAAAAAGATCAATGTCTGCCTGGGAGCACGGACACCAGATGATTTCATTTATAAAGGCTGGTATCCAGAACTGAGAAGACATGAGAAGATCAACCTGGTGCGCACTGTGGATAAAGCAGATGCTGACTGGCAGGAGACGGAAGGTGTGGTGACAGTGCTATTGGATAAGCTTGAGCTTGATTTTTCAGAAGCAGTGGCAGTAGTCTGCGGACCTCCTATAATGATGAAATTTGGCACATATAAATTATTGGAAAAGGGTGTTAAAGAAAAAAATATCTACCTATCGATGGAAAAGAACATGTCATGTGGACTGGGGAAATGTGGACACTGTGCTTTGGGCGATTATTATGTATGCAAAGACGGTCCCGTATTCACTTATGATCAAATCAAGGACTATCCAGATATCTGGATTTGAGAGACATAAATATGAGCAAGAAGATATTAATTGATCTATCAAAATTCAGGGACAGTGAGACCGGCAGTTATAATTATGGAGAATGCATTTACGATTTTCATCCGAATAATCTGGGAATGAAAGACATCATAGAAAGAGCCATGATGAATTTTACCTGCCGTCGTTGTGAAGATGCTCCCTGCATTGAAATCTGTCCTGAAGAGGCCCTGGAACGAGATGAAAATGGGATAATCCAGAGAGCGACAAATCTATGTGTGGGTTGTCAATCGTGTGTAGCTGTATGCCCGTTTGGAACGCTAATGAATGAAATAATCACATCAAAAAAATCGATATGTGATCTGATAACGTGTCTGGAATCAGCCAATCCGCTAAAATGTATGGAGACAGCACCGGAAGGAGCTATCACTCTTACGGAAATGGATGCTGACCCAGCCCAGAATATTTTCCGATTAGATGATCATATATTAGTGAAAGAAGTGCTTTGGGAAGATTTAATAAAAGGTGAATAAAGGAATAAGATGACACGCGAAATTTTTTATTTTTTAATATTTCCCGGATTATTATTTGCAGGGGTGATTGGTGGCTTTTTGAGCTGGGTTGATAGAAAGATCACCGCCAGAGTGCAATTCCGTCAGGGACCACCCTTATTTCAGCCCATGTATGATTTCGTGAAACTTCTGGCAAAAGAGACTATTATTCCTAAATACGGTTCACCGCTAACTTTTCTATTATCACCAGTATTTGCCTTGTTTGGTGCGACTTTGGCAGCAGTATTCATATTACTCCCGATTTTTGGGATTGATGGTGGATTTTCGGGAGATCTGATCGTGATAATCTATGTGCTTAATATACCCTCAGTAACTTATATTATTGGAGGTCTGGCAAGTGGAAATCCGCTGGCAGCAGTTGGTGCATCAAGAGAAATGAAGCTGATATTAAGTTATGAATTACCATTTCTGCTGGTACTCACTTCAATAATAATCAAAGCAGGGATGACGATCAGTCTCAGTGAAATCATCGATGTGCAAATCAGTCAGGGTGCATTTATCGGCAGCATATCAGGGATACTTGGTTTTATCACCGTCTTATTATGCGTGCAGGCAAAGCTGGGATTAGTTCCATTTGATATGGCAGAGGCAGAGGGAGAGATCTGCGATGGGATTATGATCGAAAGTTCAGGTACTGTACTCGCTATCTATAAATTAGTAAAATATATAATGTTTCTGGTGTTACCGGCCTTGATCTGCGGATTATTTCTTGGTGGATTAAGTCTGGTTGGCATCAATATCCTGTGGAGTGTGCTGAAGGTATTATTAGTAGTATTGCTGATAACCCTGATCCGCAACACAAATCCTCGAGTTCGAATCAAACAGGCAATGAGATTCTTCTGGATCTGGATGAATCTTTTTGCAGTGGTCAGTATAATTCTCTCAATTTATGGATTATAGGAGAAAAAATTGGGTTTCAAGGAATTATGTTTCAAGAAATCTTTATGGGTTTACCACTTAAGTGCAGGTTCCTGTAATAATTGTGATATTGAGATACTTGATTGTCTCACACCCAGATATGATATTGAGCGGTTTGGAATGAAGCTGGTGGGAAGTGTACGTCATGCAGATGTGCTGCTGGTGACCGGCATCGTTACAAAGAAAACTTTACCCAGAGTTATTGAAGTATATGAACAGGCACCCAAACCAGTTGTAGTGATTGCCATTGGTGCATGTCCCTGTACTGGAGGAATATTTGCTACGGGTTATAATTTTGCAGGACCGCTTGATAAGGTAATACCTGTGGATCTATACATCCCTGGCTGTCCTCCAAAACCGGAAGCAATGCTGGCGGGAATAGTAAAATTTCTAAATAAATAGCAGGGAAGATATATGAAGATAGAAAATTTCATTGAAGAAGTAAGGAAGAAATATCCTGATATTAAAGTGGAAGAGATCAACCTCAAACGGCTGATGATCTATATATCCAAGGAATTACTGCTGGATATCACAAGTTACTTATTCGCTACTTTGGGATTTCGATATATAATAGTATCTGGCATGGATTCAAAAGAAGGTTATGAAATCATCTATCATTATTCAGATGACTCAAGTGGCTGGGTGATCAATCTTAATGTCATGCTGCCGCATGATAAACCTGAAGTGGAATCCATTACTCCGGTAGTTTATGGAGCAGAGTGGATTGAAAGAGAAATAATGGATCTGCTGGGCATCAAATTTTTAAATCATCCCAAACCGGAACGTTTTCTGATGGCTGAATCCTGGCCTGAAGGTGATTTCCCCTTGCGTAGAAAAGAGAATAAGGAGTTATAAATATGGGTAAAAAAACTATAGTACCAATAGGTCCTTATCATCCTCTGCTGGAAGAGCCGGAATTTTTTAAATTATATTGTGATGGTGAAACTGTGGTGGATATGGTCTGGGAGACAGGCTACAATCATCGCGGGATAGAGAAGATCTGTGAATCAAAGACATTTGAGCAGGTTTTTTATGTAGTAGAAAGAATCTGCGGGATTTGCTCAACTTCCCATCCTTTTGCCTATGCTAATGCGGTGGAAAGTATTGCCGGAGTGGAAATTCCCATCAGGGCAAAATATATTCGCACCTTAATTGGCGAATTGGAAAGAGTTCATAGTCATTTGCTGTGGGTAGGACTCGCGGGGCATTTTCTGGGATATAATACAGTATTTATGTGGGCCTGGAAATATCGCGAGCCAGTTCTTGATATGTTTGAGATGATCACAGGTAACCGCAATAGTTATGCCATGTTCACTATAGGTGGAGTTAGACGGGATATTGATGCCGAGAAAGCCAAATTGCTCTATAAGGTATTAGATGAAGTAGAAAAGAAGAATAATCTCTTAATTGGTGCAGTGATGGATGATCCGGTAATTCATGCCAGATTAAAGGGAGTAGGCGTTCTTACAGCTAAAGATATACATGATTTTGGTGCAGTAGGTCCCACAGCCCGTGCTTCAGGAGTGGATATGGATATTCGCAGGGATGATCCATATGCAGCTTATGATCTTGTGGATTGGAAAGTGATCACTGCTCAAGGTGGAGATGTTTTTGCCAAGGCAGAAGTAAGGTTGCTGGAATTGATCGAATCAATCAAGATCATCCGTCAATGTCTTGATTACCTGCAGAAAAATGAAACAGGTGATATCAAAGCAAAGGTCAAGGATATTCCAGCAGGAATTGGCATAGGACGTGCTGAAGCACCCAGAGGTGAGGTTTTTCACTTTGTGAAATCAGATGGCGGGAATAGTCCTGTAAGGCATAAGATAAGGGCACCCAGCTATACCTGTATACCCACCTTTAGAAGATCATGTATTGGTGGGACAATATCCGATGCTGCCATATCTACAGCAGCAGTTGACCCATGTTATTGCTGCACAGAAAGAATGAGCCAGGCTTATGATGTGAAGACGGGAGAAAAACTTTATAATGCAGCAGAGTTGATAAAATTATCCCAATCGAAAACGGAAGAAATAAAAAAGCGGCTTAATAAAAGGTAAAATTATGGTAAATTTTCAAATTATTATCTTTTTCCCGATCCTGGCAGGAATTATACTGTTTATCTTACCCGAAGTCCTGAAAACGGTGAAAGGAATTATCACATTAGCTATATCTGCATATCTATTATACCTCGCTGTAAGGGTTTTCGCCTTGCCTTCCGGTTTTTACCTGATACCGTGTCAGATAGCATTTTTAAGTGATTACCTGAGAATGAATGTGGATGCCATCAGCAAACTGATAGTGCTATTTATCGGAATATTCAGTTTTCTGTATTCCTTGTATTCCTTAGGCTATATAAGTAAAAAACAGAAGTTGCATGATTATTATTCATATTTCCTGATAACTTCTGGAGCTGCCTTTGGGGCTGCTCTGGCAGATAATCTGCTGTTCTTTATTTTCTGCTGGGGTATTCTGGGTTTGACATTATACATGCTGATAAGGGGTAAGGATGAAGCAAGCTCTTCAGCTGCTAAAAAGACCTTGATCCTGATTGGTGCATCAGACTCTATTCTGATTTTAGGTATTGGGATATTATTTAAAATTACCGGTTCTTATAATATTTCAGCAATCAATATCAGCACCAGTGGAGCACTTGCTAATGTAGCATTTCTGTGTTTGCTGGTAGCAGCTTTGACCAAGGCAGGAGCAATGCCTTTTCATACCTGGGTACCAGATTATGTGGAGCATGCACCGGCATCAGCCTCAGCATTTCTTCCTGCTTCCCTGGATAAACTGCTGGGTATTTATTTTCTAGCGCGAATATGTCTGCATTTATTTAATCTCACAGCCTGGTCGACAATGCTTCTGATGATAATCGGTTCATTGACTATTATCTGCGCAGTTATGATGGCATTAGTGCAGCATAATTATAAGAAACTTCTGGGTTATCATGCTGTTTCGCAGGTAGGTTATATGATCACA
Organism: Candidatus Stygibacter australis; assembly: GCA_030765845.1. Lineage (NCBI taxonomy): Bacteria > Pseudomonadati > Candidatus Cloacimonadota > Cloacimonadia (SeqCode) > Cloacimonadales (SeqCode) > Candidatus Stygibacter > Candidatus Stygibacter australis. Next base: position 2,341 of record JAVCDJ010000164.1, on the reverse strand, counting down.
GGACTGGCATTAGGCAGCCCTCTGGGCATAGCAGCCGGACTTTTCCATATGGTAAATAATGCCTTATATAAAGGCGGATTATTTCTCACAGCAGGCAGCGTGGAGAAACAGACTGGTGAACAGGAAATCGATAATCTGGGAGGATTATCAAGATTAATGCCCATAACCTTTTTCTCAGCAATTATTTTTGCCATTGCAATCTCAGGAATTCCACCGTTAAATGGATTCTACTCTAAGTGGATGATCTATCGAGGTATAATTGATTTTGGCTCAGGCACAGATCTGGTCAATAAACTCTGGATAGTCTGGCTGGGACTTGCAGTGCTTGGTTCTGCTCTCACTCTTGCCAGTTTTATAAAATTAATATCAGGAGTATTCCTGGGAAGGATGCAGGAAAAGTTTGCCCAGATCAAAGAAGTAAAATTCTGGATGTGGTTCCCGCAAATTGCCTTGGCTGCAACCTGTATATTCTTTGGTTTATTTGCTGCCAAGGGAATAATACCATTCTTATTTAATTTTGAGCCCATATCTTCTAGTCAGAATATAACCGGATTGTGGGAATCTCCCCAGGTATCGATATTAATTCTGATATCTATCATTTTGGGAATAATAATCTATGCTATTGGCAATATTGGCAAACATCGTCAGGAAGATAGCTTTGTTGGTGGAGAAAAAGTACAGAATGAGATGAATTTTGCTCCTTCAGATTTTTATAAAACTATAACAGAATTTAAATTGACGGCGTTCTTCTATAATGCTGCCAAAAAGAAATGGTTTGATATCTATCACCTGGGAAGAAATACTGTATTGGGTTTATTTAACATCTTCAGTTCCTGTCATACGGGTATATTATCCACATATCTGGTATGGGTAGCTGCTGGATTAGCAATAATATTGCTGATCCTCATCTAAAGGATATTATTATGGAAATATATTTAATTATTATGCTGGTTTTGATGATTTTTGGTTCGTTGTATTCTCTGCATGCCAAAGATCTGCTTTCTGCCGTGATCTCTTATGGTATAGTAGGATTTGGGTTAGTGATCTCGTTTTTACTGCTTCAGGCACCAGATCTGGCAATTGTGCAGGTTGTGATCGAGATTGTCACACTGGTTATCATGATCGCAGTTATCAAAGATACCACAGAAAAGGAAGACAAGCAGACTGCCCGCTTCAGTCAGTTTATCTACCTTCTGGTTCTATTGCTGTTTACGATCGCTTTCTACCTGGCATTTGATAAGATCTCAGGCAGTTTGAGTCCCTTTGGACAGCATGCCACTAGAATGGCTACTGCTTACACTCAAGGAGTACATGAAACCGGAAGTGCTAATCTGGTAACAGGTGTAGTATTTGGTTTCAGGGCATATGATACTTTGGGTGAGGCTACTGTGCTTTTCACGGCTGTGATAGGTGTTTTGACCATTCTGAGGTTAAAAGGCAAAAAGGGAGAGTGATAATATGAAAGGTATGACGATAATTGTAAGAAAAGTAACTCAGTTCATAGCTCCCATAATCTTTCTTTTCGGGATATATATCGTGTTTTATGGTCATTTAACTCCTGGTGGTGGTTTTGCTGGTGGAGTGATAATGGCAAGTGCCTTTATTCTGCAGATCCTGGCAAATGGAGAAATTCTCGATAAGCTTCGTAAGGAAGAATCCGGACTGGAATTTCTAGAAAGTGGAGCAATACTCGGATTTATAATAATTGCAGGATTTGGTTTGATCCTTTCAAGTTCATTTGTGTTTTTCAGTAATTTTATTAATAAGGGTGTCATTGGCAAATTACTCAGTGCAGGAATGATCCCGCTGGAAAATATTATTGTCGGTACCGAAGTATGTGCTGCTATAACTACAATTTTCATTGCTCTGGTTGTATATAAGGATGAGGTAGCTTTATGATACCATTTATATTGTGTTTGATCCTTTTTCTCATCGGATTATATGGTATAATTACGCAAAAAAATCTGATCAAGATCATTATTGGATTGGCAATCATGGAATACAGTGTAAACCTGTTTCTGATCATGATTGGATATGTTGATGGTGGCACTGCTCCCATTTTTGCTGAGAAGTTTCATATCGGCAGTTATGTAGATCCTCTACCTCAGGCAATGATCCTCACTGCTATTGTTATCGGATTAGCAACAACTGCTCTGCTTCTGGCGATGGCTATCAGATTATACAGAAAATATGGTACTTTTGATATCAGAAAGATAAATAGTCTAAAAGGATAAAAAATGAATGCATTGATCCCGCTTTATGTAGTAATTCCATTAGCTTCTGCCTTTATAATGGCAATTCTGGGGAGATTAATAAAAAACATTGGTAAAGTAGTCGTGGT
>JAVCDJ010000163.1 GCA_030765845.1 Candidatus Stygibacter australis | reverse complement strand
TCAATTACTCTCCCCTTCCCCTTCTCCTTTTCCCCTCTTCAATTTTACATTTTCAATTTTCAATTTTCAATTTCCCTCCCCCCTTCTCCCCTTCGCTCCCTCTCTCCCTCGTTTATTCCAGCTCCAGTAGTTTCCACGTTTCAACGTAATGGCTTTGATGTAGTAGAATGGGGTGGAATATTGCATAATTAACATCTAAGCAAATTAATACCAGCCTGAAGATACATAATAATTAATTATTGTTAATTAGTTTACTGTATGCTGAATGAATAGCATAATATCATTATTCTGGCGTATTTAAATAAACTTCTTGCACTCTTAAGTAAAAGACAATTATATGCTTTTAAGAATTTCTGATTGTGATGATGTAGTTTTCATAAATCAGCAGCAAGATGTTATCATTTTGGAACTACAAGCTAGAGACTTTCAGGATACCTGATGAGATGGCGTTACAGTTTAGAGTATTTAGTTGATAATGTTAGTTTTATATCTAAAGATGATATATTGACAGGGAGTTAGATGAAGCGTACTGCATTGTTTATAGGTTTATTGTCTGGATTGTTATTTGGGATTGGGACTCCTTTTAGTAAACTGCTACTTAATGAAGTAAATAGCTTTAAATTAGATGGGTTACTCTATTTAGGAGCTGCAATTATCTTTATCCCCTACGTATTGAAAAATTACAAAGAAGAGTTTCATTATATTATGAAATCAAAAACTGCGAAATCAATTATTGGCATTATAATTTTTGGAGGATTACTTGGCCCCGTATTTCTTTTATTCGGTTTGAAATTAGCAAATTCATCATCAGTATCTGTCTGGTTGAATTTAGAATTAGTTGCTACAGCAATTTTAGGAGTACTTTTTTTTAAAGATCATTTGGATAAGCCTGCCTTGATTGGTGTCCTTTTCTCAATTGCTGCTGGAATAATGATTTCATTTCAAGAAGGAACCGGAGCATTATATTCAGGAATTCTAATTGCATTGGCATGTATATGTTGGGGGATTGATAATCATCTGACAGCTTTAGTTGATGGAACTTCACCACAAACAATTACTTTTCTAAAAGGAATTTTTGCTGGTTCTACTAATCTGATAATTGGAATGATTATTGGTGGTGCATATATCGCCCCTGATATTGTATTTTTCTCGTTAATTGTTGGAATCGTCTCTTATGGGCTAAGTATTGTTCTTTATGTTACATCTGCTCAACATCTGGGAGCTACAAGGAGTCAGATTCTTTTTTCAACTGGACCTTTCTGGGGAATTATGGCAGCTTTTGTTTTGCTATCTGAACCGATAAATATTTATGTAACAATTTCAATGGCATTTTTAGCAATTGGAATTGTAATGACCAATATTTTAACTCATGAGCATACTCATAAACATTTGAAAACTTCGCATATTCACCTACATAGCCATGAGGATGAACATCATAACCATACTCATGAGATTGAATTTATCAAAACTAAACTACACATTCATATACATGAACACGATGAAATACACCATAAACATAAACATTTTCCAGATTTACATCATAGACATAAACACGAAAAATAGAATATCAGAAAAAAGAGTATAAAAATTTACTGTGTATCCAGTTAAAATTAAATTGCCACTGTAAGCAGATTAACTGATTCCCAATATTACACCGTTCATCCGCTTATAAATGATGATATTGATCCAGTTTACCCAGTTAACAGTGTTAACCTTATTAACTAAGTTCACCAGGGATATATATATGAGAAATCCTTGACTTGAATCCAATATTAATAAATTTAGGAGAAAATATTCGGAGTGACTTATGAAAAGGCAGGTATTTGTATTATTGCTTATGCTCAGTATAGTCCATATTTCGGCAACTGAACATTACTTAAAATTGAGTAATGTAAGATCAGAACAGATTGCAATACTCACTCGTCTGATTTCTATAGATAGTATTGAAGATAATACCGTTTATGCCTATGCCAATCAACAACAATTAAATCGGTTGAGAACGCTTCCTTATACATTTGAGATCATACCGGGTCCGCTTGCCGGATTTGAACCTGATATGGCAGAAACAAGAGAACAGATGAGGGACTGGAATTATTATCCTACTTATGATACTTACATAGAGCTCATGTATCAGTTTGCAGAAGAATATCCTGATATCTGTGAAGTATTTTCAATTGGTAATTCCATAGAAGGTCGCGAGTTATTAGTTGCTCACATAGGGGATGATATTAGTATCGAGTCAGATGAACCTGAGTTTTATTACATGGGTCAAATTCATGGAGATGAGTTGGTTGCAAGTATAGTGCTAATGCATCTGATTGATGATCTGTTAACCTTATACAGAACAGATACAAGAATAGACAATATTGTTAATGAAATTGATATTTATATAAATCCCCTGGCTAACCCAGATGGTCTTTACGCTGGAGGAAATAATACAGTTGCTGGAGCTACTCGGGGAAATGCAAATCATATAGATATGAACCGTAATTATCCTGACCCTGAAGATGGGCAGCATCCGGATGGTTATGAAACTCAACCGGAAATTATTGCCCAGATAGAATTTATTGCAGAGCATAATTTCGTTCTAACTGCTGACCTGCATTCAGGTATTGAGGTTATTATGTATCCATGGTTTACCTGGGAGACACTTCATGCAGATGATAACTGGTTCCAGAATGTCTGCCAGACTTATGTGGAAGCAGCTCATGAATTATCACCACCTGAATATTTTACTTATGCTGGTGAAGGTGTATTGAACGGATTCCTCTATTGCCCAATATCTGGTTGTAGCGTGGATTACATGAACTGGTATCAGAATGTTAGATGTTTTTGTTTAGAATTAAGTTACGAGAAAGCTCTTCCGGCTGATGAACTTGAAGATTATTATCTATGGAATTATAATGCTATGCTTCTGTTTATGGAAGAAACTCTTTGCGGACTCCGTGGTATAGTTACTAATGAATTTGGTATAACAATAGAAGCCAAAATAACAGTTGAAGACCATGACTTTAATCACAGTGAAATATATACTGATCCTGACATTGGGGATTATCATCGTCCCATAGGTGAAGGAATTTATGATTTTACGTATTCTTCCTGGGGTTATGAAAGCCAAACATTTACAATAAGTGTCCCTGCTCAGGATATTGTTATTCAAGATGTTAGTTTACAGGCAGTTGCTTTAGCAGATATTGATGGTATTGTTATAGATGGTTTAACTGGAATTCCATT
>JAVCDJ010000162.1 GCA_030765845.1 Candidatus Stygibacter australis | reverse complement strand
TTATATCCAAGATTACCTCTTCCTGTTCCAATAACTTCGCTTTCAGGGAATATTCTACTAAGATCAAAACTGGGCAGATCAGCATTTAGATCGATTTCCAGTTCAGGGAAAAATGTAAGATAGCCCTGAACAAATCCCAGGTCTTTTTTTTGAGAAAATATTCTTCCCTGTTCAATTGTAATTTTCTGGTTATCACCCTGCAGATTTAGATCTAAAGATAATTTCTGAGTTTCTCTATATTGCATATCATTTGCATCAATGATGCCTTCAAAATCTCCCTGTCCTCTGCTGTCTGCCTGAAGGTCCATAGTTAGCTTGCCATTATAATCTTCCAAGGAGCGGTAATCTACTAGATATTTCATAATATCCTTGATATCCAGATCCTGGGAACTAAGTTGAAATTTATAGGCTGGTTCTGGCTTGAGAAAGAATGAAGCATCCAAATCCACTTGATCATTAAGATTAAAATATGTAGTACTAATACTATCCAGATTGCCTTCAGCCTTTAAATCGATCTGGAGATTGTTATAATTATATTTTGCCTTGCCTGTATGCAATTCCAAATTGCTGTGATTGTTTTTGAAATCCAGATTTGCTATAGTAATTATCCTGCCATCAAAATTACCGAAATGCTGATCATAAAATCTGAGATTACTATCAGCAAGCAGACTGTCTCTATCTCCCTGAAATATTATTCTGCCGGTGCAATTTGGGAAGGTGAATATATCAAAAGACTTACCTAGCTGAAATCTTCTCAATTCCAGTTTTGCCACATAGCTTTCTGTTTCCAGATCAAATTCACCTGTTAATGAAATGTCATTATGCAGTCTGTGCAATGCAAAGCGGATCCGGGGATGTTCGTAATTCACCATTAATTCCAGTTTATCAATATCCAGCCAGGGAGAGTGTAAAGTTACATCACTTAAAGTCAATTGTGACGGTTCATTTGGCTTATTACTGTATTCTGCAGCAAGTTTACCATTAATGCTGATATCAGATATGGAGTACCCGATTGAGTCTGCTGTTACTTGTGAGAAAATTGTATTATCATAACCATAAAATCCGATTCCCTCAAAATTATTCTTTTCCCACACTAATTTATTCAGAGAAAATTCTACCTCATTATTACTGATCACTGCCGAGACATCTGCCTGACGGATATTTTGCCCGGCTAACTCAAGGCTGTCACTCTGGGCATCAACCTCTATTTTGAAGTCAGTAAAGCGACCTGTCATTTGACCCTGAAAATTTCCCTTGCCTTTGAGTATATTCTGATATGGCAATAAACTCACATTTTCCCCGCTGAAATCAGCATCCACCCCTATTATGGAACTGAAAGTGTTCAACAACTTACCTGCCACCTGCACGGCATTTCCATCAGCCACGGGATCATCAAACCGAAAATCTATCTCATTGCTGTCCCCAATCAAATCAAGACTGTCAGCCACAATTGTTCTCCCTGCCACTTCCAGATATATATCCTTAAGACCTGCATCAAGCGTCATCATTTCCGGTAAATAAGTAAATTTAATATCATACAGTGCTTTCAAGGAATCTATTTCAGTGATATACATATCATAGGGCATATAATCTTCCACTCGGGCAGATAGTGAATTGAACCAACCTCCGCTTAGGTCTAACTGAGTCTGCATTACTCCGCCATTATCAGTATTACCAGTTATCAGTGCACTTACTCCGTTCTCGGTCTGCATCTCACCACTTAGATGATGAAATCTCTCATCAATCATGAATTCATCTACATCAAGAACAAATTCCACTTCACCTTCATAAAGATTAAGCTTCCTGAATAGTTTCCTGAACTCCGGTAAAGGCGGATCATTAGTTTTAGTTTTTGGGGGACGATTTTTATCTGGTCTGGGATCAATGAAGTATCTTAGATATGGTTTATTGACAAAGATATTTTCCAGAAAAGGCTGATTTTTCACTCTTCGCCATAATAATTGCATCAGATTATATTCTATATGGATGCTTTCCGCGTAAAATTCCAAAGATGATGATGGCAAAATAAGCCTGAATCCCTCGATCATTACAAATTTTTCATTAAATGAAAAATCACCAATGATAACCTTACCACCAGTTATTTTTTCCAGATACCCTACACCGTATTTTTGAACCAGTCTGTTTTTAATATTCATCCGCATAAAGACGAAATATAGAATATTCACTAGTACAACAATCCAGATAACTATCAGCAACCAGCGTCTTTTATTTGGAAGTGCCATTTCTACCTGACTCTTAAAACTCCATTTTCAAGCACATATTGTTTTTGCATCTGCTCTGCTATCTGCCTATCATGGGTCACCATAACAAAGGTTTGACCCCTGGAATGATTTAAATCAATCAAAATATCCACTAATTCGCTGCTATGTTTGTAATCAAGATTCCCTGTGGGTTCATCTGCATACACAATATCCGGTTCATTTATCAATGCCCTGGCAACTGCCACTCTCTGCTGCTCTCCTCCACTTAACTGGTTAGGAAAATGAGATTCTCTTCCTTCAAGATTCAGTTTCTTTAGTAATTCTGCTGCTTTCTGCTCAGCAGCTTTACGTTTACCGGTAAGATAGAAATTAGGCAATGCCACGTTTTCCAAAGCTGTGAAATCTTCCAGAAGATAATGAAATTGAAAGATAAAACCAAGTTTACTATTGCGGAATTCATCTGCCTTGATGCTGCGTGTATCAAGTAATTCTCCCCTAAAGAAAATTTCTCCCTGATCCGCCTGATCAAGAAGTCCCAGAATATGAAGAAGTGTACTCTTCCCACTGCCTGATTCTCCTGTGATCGCCACAGTTTCTCCCTGTTCCACGATCAGGTCAAGTCCTTTGAGAATTTGCAGTTCTCCTTCTGTCTCCTGATAACTTTTCCTGATTCCTTTTGCTTTCACAAGTTCCATTATCTCTCCTTCAGCTACGTAATATTCCCGTTATCTGCAGCCTGTTCAATCTTCTTAAGGGTAATGCAGCTGCCAGATATATAATAATAAATGCCACTAACAATATCAGCAGCATTGACGGAATAGAAAAATACACATTTATCTTATCAAGGAAATATACATCTCCCTTCAATTTGAAAAATTCCTGTATGCTGGCAAGCCAGGCTAAAAACATACCTATTAATTCTCCGGCAAATATTGCCAGCACTCCGGTACCCAATATCCTGCTCAATAATATTTTTCTCAGACTTTTATTGGAAAATCCAATTGTTTTCAGAATCCCAATATCGCGCTTGCGATCTATTATCTCAGTACTCACAGATGATACCACATTAAATGACGCCACCACGATCAGAAAACTCAGAATAAAAAACAGCACCCATTTCTCAAGTTTCAAAAGATTAAAAAGGCTGCTGTTGAAATCCTGCCAGGTGGATATTTGAAAATCAAGTTCAAGTTCATTCTGCCATAAATATGCCAGGTAATCTGCCCGATCAATCTGCTCCGGCTGTAATTTTACTTCATATCTGGAGTACCTGCCAGGTTGATTGCTGAATCCCCAGGCCTGCTCCGGCTGCATGAATACTATCCTGCTGTCGCTTTCATATATCCCGCTGTGGTAAAGTCCCACTATCTTGAAAGGATGACTTTGTGATTTGATACCCAGCAGACTCATCTTATTTTGAGCTGGACTCACCAGGTAGATAATATCACCAACATCCAGACCCAGCTTCTCAGCGAGTTGCCTGCCCACTACCACATCGTCTTCTGCTTCAAGTTTCCAGCTACCCTTTTTCACATATTCTCGATAGGTGATCGGCAGCTCTTTTTTGTCCCAGTCCAAACCTCGCAATTGGCAGCTAAGCACTTTACTTACGACTTTCTGCTTTCTCGTGACAGCCATTGCCTGGCTGATAACCACACCGCCAGCAGCCTTAACTTCCGGCTTTCCGGCAAAAAAATCATCTAATCTTGATACATCTGCTTCGGAAAGATCTTCTCTGCTTGTACTGAATAAATAGACATGCGAATTTGTACTCAGGATAGTTTTTTTCAGCATGCGTTCATAACCATCAAAAATAGTGAAAGCGATAGTGAGTGTGGCTACTGAGATAATGATCCCCAGTACCATAAACATCGATCCTGGTCTCCGCCATTCTTTGCGAGGAGATCTGAAATATTTACCCAGAAAATACAGACTAATATTCACTTTTGGCTCTTTATTCCTGTTTTTATACCAAAAAATGCCTGCCGTCACCGGACAGCAGGCAGCTTATCAAACAGAGCACGGCTTCTGCTCTTTGTTTATTTTTTCTTTTCTATTTTATTTGACTTAGGACGTGAATTACCATAACTTTTCTGGATAATCTTGCCCCTTTTCGTTCTTTTATCGCCTTTGCCCATTTTGAACTCCTTATCTGCTTTTATCTTCTGAATCCATTTATGTATCCCTTTCTTTCATGTCAATGCAAATTATTGACATTTCAATCCCATCAGCCAAGACCTTGCGAATGGTGTTCATACTTTCGCAATGGTTGACCGGGAAATAAAAACTTATAACTATAATCGAATAAGCCATTTAGGGGCATATACCTTGCTCCTGTCAGTTAACCATTGCGAAGGGCTAAAGTCCATTCGCAAGGTTTTAGAAAGGGCAATTTCAGCTATTTGATAATTACAAATTTACCCACTTTCTTCTTTCCGCTATCATGATCATGGACGCTGAACAGGTATATCCCCGGTGCTGGTATCTGATTATATCTTGTCAAAAGATCCCAGGGTTCTATCCCACCTGCTGCCTGAGCCTGAACAGCAGCTTTGGAAACGGAAAGTATTTCTTCATAATTATTATTTCCATCATGCTCCAGTACTTCTACCAGATCTCCGGCTAAAGTCCAGATTTTTATCGTACACCTTTCCGGCAGATTTGCAAACCATAAACGGCGACTTTTATCACCTTTTATATCATTCGTCTTTCTACCATCAAATTTGCTGTGACTTATATATGGATTAGGTACCACATAAATATTATCCAGATCATCCTGTGCCTGTGATCCGGGGAAGAATACTTTCATATTTGCATCAATATCACGGGCTGATTCCAGGACAGGAATATTCAAGGAAGGCATCCCTCTATCCCAGGCTGTTGCAGCCACATAATATTCTATACCCTTTGGTGGATGATTGATAGATGCCTTATAATATCTGCGGCTTAATCTATCTTGCCTCAGCTTCTCCATCCTTACTGCATCACCGATATTTGACTGACCCAGGTGATTATTCAAGGGGATCAGCTTATCATCATAAATCTCCAGATATATATCATCCCTTAGATTAGGATTGCAGTAAAGCAGTGCCTGTTCATTAAAGGTTAGTACCACTGATGCTGCATATGCTTCATCATCATCCACATCAAAATTATATATCGGCTCTCCAAATATATAAGTCTGGTTATCGATATCATCTTGAGTATATTGCACCAGCTTGTAAACAGGATCAAAATGAAAATAAGGAAGGTCGCTATCATTTAATAACCTTCCATTTGGCAATCCACGCTCCAACCCGGTTTCACCACCAAAATCTATAAACTGCGTTGAATTGTAATTTATCATATAATCTTCATAGTCCTGATCAGTATCAATCTTATCCCAACGCTGCTTGAGCATCCAGAATTCCTGTGATCCGCTTCCACTTCTACCCCATAATGAATAACCCTGAAAATCATGGCGAAGTCGGTCTCCAGTCCAGGGATTCACATAGGCATTACTATTGCGATTTGTCTCCTCAGTTGTGTACATCTCAAAATCTTCATCCCACACATAAGGTGCAAATTCATGAGGACAATCTATTCTAAACTGAGGATCATCCTCCCACACGCTTAAATTACTATCAAGCACGTAAAGGGAATCTTCTACCTGCCAGCCAATCTGCTGCGGTTTCACGGTTTTTGTATCAACATTATCCATCTCTGAGCGATTATCCCAGTAAACATCTATGCCCATGCTTTCATTTACCAGTTCAGCAAACATCATGGGTATCTCTGGCGGTTCCGGTGGAATATAGTGAATAAATGTATCCGGCTGAGTCACTTCTGCAAGTCCCTGAGCTTCTCCATAAGTATCTTTGGCATGGATAGAGGTTTGCTTCAAGCTTAAAAGGTCATCACCCGGAAATACTGCGATCACGATCTTCATCGTTTTGCCAGGTGGCAGATTCCAGCGCTTGAAATAATTACCAAATTCATCTGTTTCCAGATAATCTGCTATTCCATATCCATCTTCCCCAGGTTCATCTGTATCTCCAGTATGCTCCTGAGCTCCATAAAATCCAAATAAATACCGTGTATCGAGTCCACCGGAATTTAACTGGGCATCGGGAAACCTTCTCAGGGATGTATATTTTTCATCATTTGGATTCTGATAATCAGTAAGCAGCCAGTATTTCTCATTTGCTGTCGTGGAAGCATTAATATCCAGGGGATGCAGATCATCTGGTCCATCTCCGCTATCCCAGGTCCAGCAGGCAAATTCCAACTGATCAGGGTCTGGTGTACATACTCTGGATCCTACCATTCCACGTGTAAGTCCACTATCACCATCCAGATCATAGGTATAGGCAAATTCATAGCCAACTCCCTTAACGTAGGAACTCACATCATCAGCATAAATGGCATCCCAGGCTTGAGGTCCCACATCTGAATCCATATATATTCCCATTGCACAATCAAAAAGTGTATCACTATAAGTAGTCGTAAAATTCATATTTGTAACATCAAATTCCACATATACAAGGTTCTTGATGTGTTCATAACTCCACTGGTAGCTCATTTGACGCACTCGTATTTTTAAGGGAATATGATCGCTTCGATCCTTATGATTTCCCCAGTCCCGCTCGGTTGAAGTACCAAAGGGACTGTAATCATAATAATAGCCAATAAAATCCTGCTCCGATACAGGATAGCCGTCCTCATCAAACAAACCATCTCCATCATCATCATTTGACTGAGTGAAATTGAATAGTTGATTATTGCAATCTGACAAATCCACAAATCCTAATGGGAACCAGATATCCACATTATCCAATACAGGTCCAAATTCATTTACACTTATATAGTGCAGATAATATTCCCCATAATCACTAAATACTTCCGGCAGTTCATCACCAGCCCTGAAAGGGAATGCATATCCCACGGGGTCTTCATCAATCCTGCCGTCTCCATCATCATCTTCCCCCCGTCGCTGCTGACGGATCGAGGTGGTCATCGTAACGTCATAGGCATTGTAATGACTATATTGCTCTCCCAAGGGTGAGGTTTCCAGAGGATTATAAGCCGGCAGCATCTCCTTGATATCCCAATCACCATCATATCCCACTGTTACCAGGGTGTCCACAACCAGCTTCAGGCTTTCATTCCAGTCATCATCAAGCTCTGTGACCACATCATTCTCATCTTCAGGATTTTCCACCCAATACAATTTCCTGCCAAAACCATCTCTTCTAATTTTTTTAGCGCCAAACCATAATGAACCACGGAACAAATAATCTATCCCACTTCCACCAGGATATTCCAGGGATGGATAACGTGGTGTGATATCCTTGCCGGAACCAAAAAATCCATAGTTACTAACTCTCAACCAGATATTTCCCACATTATGATAATGCAGCAGATCAAGCTTTTTGCCACTTGTGCCATCATCTATTCCCCTGGCTGGCAATTGCATGATAATGGTTATGAAAAATAAAAATAAAAATAATCTCTTCAGCATATATACCTCTCAATGATAATTTTCTCCGATAATCTAATATTTATTTCATACATCTTATTGTCCATTTATTTTTGATACCAGCATCTTTACTATCCTTTAATATCATTATCCTATAACCATTGATGAGCATTTTCAGATAATCAACATTGATTTTACTTTAATTTTCTGGAATTTGTCTGATTTATGAGTAATAACTATATTCTACATATATAACTATTGTTATATTTTGTGTGCTTAACTTATACATTATGTGCCTGAAGCCACAGGGAACCCACAGGGAGGGTACAGGGGGTCGAATGTTGGATGGAGAATTGTTTTAATATATTGTATAGTAGATAATTACAGAGCAAGATATAGTAATTTGTGGGAATTTTATGATAAATGGTAGTTACGGGGTTTATATAGTATTTTATCGAATAATACGATTGGTTTAATTTGTAATATGGTGAGATTTTAACTACAAAAGCCGCTAAATGCCACGATAAAATGTTATAAAAGCAAAATATATCATTTTTCTGTGTAGATCATATTTGTTTTAGATAGGGATCTCCTCTATATGATTCTTCTCTTATTGGGACAGTAAATTATTTTGAGATTTTGGAACATTAATCAACGTAATTCTGATTGAATCGTTATGTAGTACATTTATCACTGGATGGTGTAAATTTAACTTGACATCATTTAAGCTGTTGTTCCATATTTGAATTTGTTATTGGCTATGTAAATATCTTAGAGGAGATATTGATTATGACTGCTTTCAGGTGCTGGTTAATGATTTTGCTAAGTGAGTATATATATATATATACGGCGATCAGATCATACACAGCAGGAAGCTTGCAGTCGATTTTCCTGGAAGATCGTTTTAAATTCCGCTGAGGGCAAGGTGGTGTCTAATAATTCAATATAGAACACTGATTAGACGGATTTCGCGAATTTACACTGATCCGAAAATGATACTAACTTATTCACTGTTACTAACCTTATTATCAGAGAAATATCAGTGTTATCTGAGTTCAATTATTAATCATGAGACAACTCCCACCCAACGTTAAATGCTCTGACTACCGGATAGTTAAAAGATTTTGACTGATTTCGTAAATAAAATCGCTGCCTGAGCATCTTGAGAATACTCAGACAGCTAAGTTAATAAATAACCCTGATTTAATATACACAGGAGACAATAATGTGTAAAGTAAAAAAATATATTATAGCATTCATTATGCTAATTCCGCTGCTTTTAAGCGCTACTCTTTATGTCGATGATGATTATACAAGTCCTACACCTCCAGAATTTAATGAAATTCAAGATGCTGTAGATTATGCAGAAACCAATTCCCTAAATGGGGAAATTATAAATGTATATGCTGGTGCCTATGATCCTATCATAATCGGAGCTGTAGGATTAACAATAAAGCGTTATGGTTCAGGAAGCGTATATATTGATGGTTCTGGTACAAATTCATCTTGTATCGATTTTGATGCATCCCAAGCAACAACAACTTACTTTGAGGATATAATAATCAGGAATGGTTGTCCTTCATTGTATGGTGGAGGGATAAAATTATCAGCGAATAGAGATATATCTTTAGAAAACTGTGAGATCATAAATTGTAGTGCAACTTATGGTGGTGGTATATATATTGGGGGTCAACCAATAAGAAGTAATTGTACTATGTCTAACTGCATAATCAGCAATAATACTGCCTCACAAAATGGGGGAGGTATTTATGGCACATTTGCATCCTTTGATATGGAAAATTGTGTGATTAATGGTAATTCTGCAAATTGTGGCGGAGGCTTATACACCTATGGAGTATTCATTAACAGTAATGATACTGATAGAGTACTGATGTATGGCAATTCGGCAACTGCTAATGGCGGAGCAATATATATGGCTGGAGTTTCAGGTGGTTATTATAATGATTCCATACATTTGGGTAGCGTTACTATAGCAGATAATACTTCCACTTATGGTGTTGGAGGTATTTATGTGGAGAATACCGATGATGTTACTCTGGAATTAGTAAATTGCATTATCTGGGACAATGATGGGACACCGCAAGTGCCCACTGGAACTGATATAGAAATCACTTATAGTGATGTAGAAGGTTTAAATACCGGTACTGGTAATATCAATACTGATCCTGAATTTATTTCATATACCGAATATCCATTAGAATATTATAGTCCCTGCATCAATAAAGGTAATGATGACAGTGATTATGATGATCCGGATGGTTCTGTGGCTGATATGGGCTGGAACCCTTATGAACATGATGTGTATAAATGGGCAGACAGCGCTAGTGCACGAGTATATATATGGAAATGTTTCCCTAAATTGCCCCTTGATCCTGATCATTTTACTGAAAACGCTGGAGATGATATTGATGTAGATGAAGCATGGGAGAACTGGAGACCTGAACCTACCAGTTATTTTTATGCCTGGTATGGATCTTCTACTTGTGATGTTTATGGTTGGATTACTACGGGATGGAATTGGACTCCACCAACATATGAAGTTAACAGTACAAAAGGCTATAAATTACAGAGAACAGGCACCGGTGATCCCGTGATGTTTTCCAGTGGATTACTTTGCGAGGAAGACGTTACACTTTATACTTCGCCTGGTGAAGACTGGCTGGGTTATTATTTACCTTCTGCTCAAAGGGTGTTGGATGCTTTCCCAAGTGCAGTGACAGATGATGCCATTAAAATCTGGACACAGAATTGGTGCATCAGCAGAAATACTGTAAATGATCCCTGGACGGGTACTCCAACTTCATGCTATCTGAATTATATGGATGCGGTGATGATCACGACTGTATCTAGTACTCACCGTTTTCCATGGGAAACTCCCACCCGGGAAGATGAATTGGGAGTTCGTCCGGTAGCAGAGCATTTTACTTTTGTGGATGAGATTGATTATCAGCCCATATATGCCTATTTTGAAGAAGATAATCTGCCCCAGGAAGTGGCAGTATATGTGAATGATGTCTGCAAGGGTGCTCAGGTAGTGGAAGATACAATCTGTCAGATCTGTGCCTATATCCTAGAAGAAGATGAGGGTGAAGAAATAGAATTTGCCTTCTGGTATGATGATCGCAGTGAGATCGAGCGCTGTAACAGCTATCTGGTATTTGATGAAGATAGTGGAGAATATGAACAGCAAAGTTTACTGACCGGAACTCCAGGAATACATTATGAAGTATCATTTGAAAGAGGATATGAAGAAGTAATTCCAGTAGATCATAATCTGCGTTGCTATCCTAATCCATTCAATCCGGAACTGACCATTTCATTCAATCTGGAAGAAACTCGTTTGGTCAATCTGGATGTGTATAATATCAGAGGACAAAAAGTGAAAAGTCTGGCTGCTGAAACCTTCCGTCCTGATGACTATAATATAGTCTGGAAGGGAGATGATAATGCCGGCAATAAGGTGAGTAGCGGAGTTTATTACATTAGATTGCAGGTAGGAGAAGAAATAGTAAACCGGAAAGTGATATTGATGAAATAACGTGACTCGAGACTCGTAATTCGAAACTCGATAAAGCCTGGCGCTCTTCGGGGCGTCAGGTTAATATAGAAGGATATGATTATGAAAAAATCGCTGTTGCTGGTTTGGGGATTGTTACTGATTTATTTATTGCAGGGAACTACTATTATGGTCGATATAGAGGGTAATGGTGATTTTATATCGATTCAGGAAGGGATCAATGCCAGTGCGAATGAAGATACTGTGCTGGTATCTCCGGGCAGATATTATGAGAATATCGATTATAATGGGAAAGAAATCACAGTTGCCAGTATGGAATTAACAACCGGGCATAGAGATTATATTCGAAATACTATAATAGATGGAAACCAGAATAGCTGTTGCGTTGCGCTTCATAATGATGAAGGTGAGGGAACTATATTGAGAGGATTTACGATAACCAATGGCATTGGATATCCTGCTCCTAATTGGAGGTTTGGTGGAGGTATATATACATCGGAAACATCTTTGCAATTAATAAACTGCATTATTGAGCATAACAGAGCAGTAACTGGAGGTGGAATTTTTATTGAAGGTGGTCAGGTTTATCTTGAAGGAAATACTTTCAGGTATAATGACGCTGAATTACATGGTGGAGGTATGATGAGTTGTTATTTGACAACCGATATTGCCTTTTCTGAAGATAATAGAAATAACTTCTATTATAATTATGCCATTACCGGAAATGACATATTTAGCTCATTGGAATATAATGGTTTACCAACTGATATAATTGTCGATACATTTACAGTTACTGAGCCATTTGGATATGAATTTTATCAAGGAGAAAATAATTATGATAATCAGAACTATGATTCAACTATATTTGAGATGTTGCATCCTAAAAAAGAAAGAGTATATACAGATATGTATATTTCCCCTGATGGTGATGATGAAAATAGTGGCATAACGTCGGGTGATCCTCAGCAGACTCTGAACCAGGCATTACATTTCATTACTGCGGATGAAGATAATCCACTCACAATACATCTGGTAGATGGAATATATTCTACTGAATTGAATAATCAAAAATTCCCAGTTACTCTTCGAGCATTTGTCTCCATTGAGGGACAATCAGCAGAGAACACGATAATTGAATTGAATGGTATTGATCAAGGTTTTATAATTGATTTTTTCAGCGATTTAGGATATGAAA
>JAVCDJ010000161.1 GCA_030765845.1 Candidatus Stygibacter australis | reverse complement strand
TATAAATAAGCCTGTTATCTTAAGAAAATATCCATTATAACTCCCTCTAAAAGGCTCGTTATCCATACTGCTTATCCACCAGCCTATCGGACTGAATCCCGCCCCTTCATTCCAGCTCACCGTCTCACTGGCATCTATATCCGAGGTCTGCAGATAATAGCTCTCCCAACCCTCAGGATTAGTGCTCAACCATAATAAATTATCCAAACTATCCACAAGATATGGTTCAGCCTCAGTCCCCATCCCCTCTGGCTGCACCCCATCAGCATAAATACTCATCGTGATTACCAAAATAATTAAAATTATTAATCTCGTTTTCATAATTCCTCCTGTTCTCCTGCATATTTCATTAAAATCTTCTTACTGTCACGACTACACGACTGCACGACTAAAAAAATTCGACTCACGACTAACGATTCACGACTAACGGATTGAAAATCCTCACATTACATTTATTTTTCAATTCTTGTCCGCCTGGGTGGATTACATTCTTGTCAGCCTACGGCTGATTACATTTTCAATTATTCTCACACCCGCAGTCTTCCCTTCTACTCTGTGCTCTCTGTGGTGAAAAATCTTACATTCCCTTCTCACTTCTCACTTCTCACTTCTCACTTCTCACTTTTCCCTTCTCACTGTAAACCTACTTCAGCAATATACATTTCCGGCAGTAACTGCCCCCATCATAAACTAATCTGGCAAAATATATCCCTGTACTAACCGGCATTCCTGCCTGGTCATCTCCTTGCCACAAAATATTGAGCTCCGATTCTGTTTTCCATCCATCACACAGAGTTTTCACTTTCTGCCCTTTCAGATTATAGATTTCCAGTTTCACGTTTCCTGGTTCATTTAGTGCAAAACTGAACATAGTCTCAGGATTAAAAGGATTGGGATAATTAGTAAGTTCTAAATTAGCAACTGGCAACGATTCATCAATAGCATCTCCCATTAAACTACTATCCCAGAATAGAGGAACTTCAAAAATCCCCTGATCTGTAAATACGAACATAGTGTTGTAATGAAGTTCACGCCCGGCATCTGGCATAGGTATCAACATTATGATCTCACATAAAAGACTATCACCAGGAGCTAGAACCTGCGAAAATTCATTCTCAAACATAAAATCGTAGCTATCGAAGGCAACAGTTGATACATATATGTCCACCAAAGAAATATTCTTCATTGTTATATCCTGACATATATCATCATAAGTGAGAAAAAACAGAGTGTCAGGACTAAATGCCAGATATTCTTCCGGCTGATAATATTCCAGCTCAAAATCTATTCCGTTAACTGTCTGCCCCCCAGTCAGCATCACATCTTCTATAGTTTCTGGTAAATAATTCTCTAGCCAGGCTGTAACATTACAAGTCCCCTCCCCAACCGGTGTAGTGATCAAATAGTTACCAGATTCATCAGGATGAACGGGTGCCCCCACCCCTATGCAGGCATCTTCTATATCCCCATTTCCGCCAGTACGGCTCACACGGCCCGTGATAAAGGCTGGATTGGTTTCCGTATCTGCCTCATAGCAGCCCATATCCGGTATCAGTGCACCATCCCCGATCCCATCCTGAATTCGGAAGTTGCCATCTATATCAAACAAGGGTATTTCCAGATCGGGAATTTCTGCTGTTCCAGCATCAATGCAGGGACTGTGTGCAGCTAAACGATAATCATTATTTTCTTCATCAATAAAACAGGGATACCGGGAAGTATTACCACCAAAATCTATCTCTGGCATTACTATTCCACCTTCAAAGCAGGAATTATAGATCCCCACACTGGCAAATGTATTTATATTAGGATGGTTACCCCAGGATATGCAATTAATGATTCTCTGACTATCAAAATAAGCACAGTAGAAACCATAAGAAATATTATTAACCACTGTGTTATTAATACATAGGCCATCCACCATTGTCATAACTATACCAGTATCACAATTATAGACCAGGTTATTAACTATCTCACAGCCATAAAACCCGTCAATCTCCATACCTCTACTCACACTTGAAATTCTGTTATTATAGATATATACCCCGGGACAATCATCAAAGACATGAATACCTTGTGATGGATAAGTCATGTTTCCTTCAATTACATTATTTGTAATTAAAGGTACTGCCTCAAAGACCATTATTCCCGTAGACATCATATTATCTGTCAAAGATATATGATTATTAGCTATTACAGCCTGAGATTCACCACCAACCTGAATGCATCGTCTGGGATTTTCGATATAATTCCCTTCAATATAAGGCGAAAGGAAGAAACCATCACATTTTATCCCCCACGTTCCAGCCACCGAAATATGATTGTTTAGTATCTGCGGTTCAGCAACTTCACATAATATCCCATTAGTATCAAAAGTATTCCTGCCTATCGTAAAACCAGTCAAAACAGCCGCACTGCTTTCATTATTCGCAAAAGTTACTATATAACCATCATTCGCCACCTGATCTATAATTGTAGTTGCTATATATGAACTATCAGCAGTTGTGAGAAATAGTGAACCCACCACAATGTCTTTGCCATTAAAATTAATAGTTTCCTGATATAATCCCGGCTGCACAAGCACAGTATCACCATCCGCAGCAGCAGTTATCCCACCATGAATAGTCGTCTGATCCGCAGGTACATTAATGATAACTCCCATCAGGCTGTGTATTAGTACAATAAAAATCAGCAGTATTACCTTTTTCATAATTTATCCTTCACAATTTATTCTAAATAATATCCTCAGATCATAATCCAAGTTATTCACTCGCAAGCTTTTCACAACAGGTAGCTTCCAAATCCCAATCTATAATTATCTAAAACTTATGTCAAATGTATTTTTATTTATTATGTTCTTCTTTGTCATAAAGAAAACCGTGCCATTACTTCTTTTGCAAAAGATAGACCTTCACCCTTTCGTTTTTCTCTGATTTGGATTTGATATTGCCCTCTTAATTTTCACTCCTTCCCTCAGTCACTCAGTCACTCAGTCACTCAGTCACTCAGTCACTCAGTCACTCAGTCACTCCTACACCCCTTCGCATTTTCACATCTTCACCCATTCACCCATTCACTCCTTCACTCTTTCCCCTGTTCTGAATTATATTAAACACATTTAATTTTACATTTTCAATTTTCAATTTTCAATTCCCTTTCCCCTCCCGATCTGGTGTCAATGGCATTTTAAATTGGTACAGTTTTGGCACTCGTAACTGGTACAGATTTTCAGTTAATTTTGCCCTTCATTCTATAACTGTCACCAGCCATAACTACCGGTTCAGCATGATGAAGTAAACG
>JAVCDJ010000160.1 GCA_030765845.1 Candidatus Stygibacter australis | reverse complement strand
GCTATTCACTGTAGTTCCCGGTTTCTTTAATTAGCAGGCGTTATTCATAATGATACGAGCTGGAGCTCGTAGTTCCCAGAAATATACGTCTCACGAATTATTTCATCAATATCACTTTCCGGTTTACTATTTCTTCTCCTACCTGCAATCGGATGTAATACACTCCGCTACTCACCTTATTGCCGGCGTTATCGTCTCCCTTCCAGACTATATTATAATCATCAGGACGGAAGGTCTCAGCAGCCAGGCTTTTCACTTTTTGACCTTTCACGTTGTAAATATCCAGTTTTACTTCCTTTTGTGCTTCCAGATTGAATGAAATGGTCAGTTCTGGATTAAAAGGATTAGGATAGCAAAGCAGGTTATGATCTACAGGAATGACTTCTTCATATCCGCCTTTAAAGGATACCTCATAATGTATTCCCGGAGTACCGGTCAGTAAACTCTGTTGCCTGAATACATCGGCATCTTCATCAAATACTGAATAGCTGTTACAACGCTCGATCTCACTGCGATCATCATACCAGAAGGCAAATTCTATTTCTTCACCCTCATCTTCTTCCAGGATATAAGCACAGATCTGACTGATTGTATCTTCCACAACCTGTGCACCCTTGCAGACATCATTCACATAAATAGCAACTTCCTGCGGCAGATTTTCTTCTTCAAAATACGCATATACAGGCTGATAATCTATCTCATCCACAAAAGTAAAATGCTCTGCTACCGGACGGTAACCGAGTTCCTCTTCACGCGCAGGAGTTTCCCATTCAAATCTGTAATCATTGTCAACCGTGGTTATCATTACGGCATCCATATAATGCAGGGTACAGGAAGCAGGAGTACCTGTCCAAGGATCGCTGGTTGTGCTTCTACTGATGCACCAGTCCTGTGTCCAGATTTTTATGGCATCATCTGCTACATCACTGGGAAAGGCATCCAGAACTTTCTGAGTAGATGGCAAAAAGTAGCCTAACCAGTCTTCATCTGTCGTAGTAGTAACTAACTCAACATTTGCTTCACAAAGTAATCCTCTGGAAAACATAACTGGGTATCCAGTTCCGGTTCGCTGCATTTTGTATCCTCTTTGACTGCAAACCTGGTAATTAGGTGGAGTCCATCCCCATACATTATTAGTATACGTTCCATGAACATCATAAGTAGATGATTCATACCATGCATATAATCCTGTAGGATCAGGATTCCAATTCTCCCACGCTAAATCTACGTCTATTTCTCGCCCTTCATTTTTTGGCACATCAGTTGGAAATGGCAATTTCGGGAAACATCTCCATAAATATACCCTGGTATGATTTCCTTGTTGCCACGAATATGTATCTGGTTCATGATTTTTATTTAATGCTTCATTTGATTTTCTATCATCTGATCCCATAAAATCTGCAAAGATAATTCTGCCTAATAATAAACAGATCAATAGAATGCCAACTACTAATAAAATGGTTTTCATCACAATTAATTTCCCATTCCCTCTTATTTCACCACAGTCAATTTCCCCTGCTCCAGATATTCTCCATCTTTTGAAAGACGCAGGAAATATACTCCAGCTGCCACTTTATCGCCATTATCATTACAGCAATCCCATCTGATACCGCTATAGCCTCTTTTTAATTCAGAGCCCCACACTTTTTGCCCTTTGATGTTATATATCCCTATCTGATAATCCTCTACCTGCATCAATCCAGTATAATTGATGATCACTGCTCCCCTGCCCTCACTTATTCTCACTGGATTTGGATAATAATTCAAATTAGAATATTCCAACTCATCTTCATGCACTGGATTGCTGAAGGGGTTATATTCATAAGCACCTATATCTATGCCATTTCCTCTTATTCGCAGATTGCCTGCCAGATCATATTCAGGTAAAACCACACCCTCCGGTAATTCCAAAGAACCTGCATCTATTGCCAGGGAACCTTCTTGCAGTTTATAGGGATATTCACCTTCATACATAAATAATGGATCTTCTTCACTAATTGTATCTTCATCCCAGTTCAGGATACCAAATCCCTCAATATATACTCCATCAATTCCATCCTCAATTATGCTGTGATGTACATCTACAACCGGTATTCCTAAAGTGTTATTCCCACGAAGAATAATTGAATATGCCGTTTCATTATCATAGATTATGGTATTCATGATCTCTGCCTCAATGTCATAAGCCAATCTGAGTGGTGCATTTTCTACATAAACTCCATCAAATACATTTCCTGCAAAGGTACTGTTAATCACATTCAGGTTATATTTATCAATACAAAACACAGATATACCCACAGTATAGTCAGTATAGTTGTTATGAAATTCATTATCACTGAATTCGCAATTTACAATATTAAAGTTATGTGCGCCTTGATTGGTTCCTGCTGAATCTAAGCATAAACCACCGGCATGATTATTTTTGCTTATGCAGTTTTCCATTAAGACAGTACAATCGAAACCATGATTATTCATATAATTACGCAGGATATCAGATGTAGGATAATAGATATTATTCTCGAAAATGATATTCCGCATTGTCGCATTAGCTGTACTTATCATAAATAATTGCATGTATTGATTGTCAAGTATCCGTAAATTTTCCAGTAATATTGGATTTACTGATGAAGAAGTATTATCTATATTGATTATCCTTGCCCAAAGGTTTGTCATACCATTTGCATAGCCATTAGTAATTGTCAGGTTCTTTATTTCATATCCTAAATCACTCATTAGATCAATTGCAAAACTCTGATCAATCCCATCTAATTCAATTATTGTATTCTCAACTGACTCTCCAATTATTGATACATGAGATCTTAATATTACTGGAAATATTTGATTATTTAATTCCGTTGAGTAAACTCCATTTTCCAGGTGGATTGTAAGTGGATTATCTTCATCTGCAGTAATGAAGTGTAATGCCTGATTTATGGTCTGTAGAGGTTCTTCTGGTGTTACGCCACTGTTTTCATCATTGCCATCCGGAGAAATATACATATCCGTATATACCCTCTCTCTCTTTGAATGCAGCATTTCAAATCTTGTATCATAGCTCTGGTTTTCACAATTGCCTTCTCCCTGATAGAATTCATACCCAAAAGGCTCAGTTACAGTAAATGTATCAACCACTACATCTGTCAGTAATCCATTATCATCTATAGAGTTGTAAATATCATTTCCCGTAATAGCAATATTATAATAAAAGTTATTTCTATTATCTTCAGAAAAAGTTATATAGGATGTTAAATGACAACTCATCAATCCCCCACCATACATATCTGCAGTGTTACACCTGATAGTATTTCCTTCTAAATATACATTACCACCATCAATAAATATTCCTCCTCCAATTATTCCTCTATTTTGTTCTATTAAACAATTTATCAGGCTGAAACTTGTTTCATAAGAATAGATACCTCCTCCAAATCTTCCATAGGGATCTTGATAACCAATTCCATTTGTTATCGTAAATCCCCTCAATATAGTACCCTCTCCTTCATTATTATGAAGTGCAACGCAACAGCTATTCTGATTACCATCAATAATTGTGTTATGAACATAATCCCTGTTACCGGTGGTTAATTCCAAACTGGCAACTGTAATTTCCTTACCATTATAATCAATATTCTCATAATACCTGCCCGGATATACCAGCACAGTATCTCCATTTGTACTGGCATTGATCCCTTCTTGAATCGATAAATAATTACCTGCACCTTCAATATCCACAATAATTGTTGTCCCCTGTAATATACAAATCAGTAAAAATGCCCAAATCAGAAATGCTTTTTTCATAATCATATCCTTTTATATTAACCTGACGCCCCGAAGGGCGCCAGGCTTTATCGAGTTTCGAATTACGAGTCTCGAGTCACGTTATTTCATCAATATCACTTTCCGGTTTACTATTTCTTCTCCTACCTGCAATCTGATGTAATACACTCCGCTACTCACCTTATTGCCGGCATTATCATCTCCCTTCCAGACTATATTATAGTCATCTGGTCGGAAGGTCTCAGCAGCCAGACTTTTCACTTTCTGGCCTCTGATATTATACACATCCAGCTTTACCAAACGAGTTTCTTCCAGATTAAATGAAATGGTCAGTTCCGGATTGAATGGATTAGGATAGCAAAGCAGATTATGATCTACTGGAATGACTTCTTCATATCCGCCTTTAAAGGATACCTCATAATGTATTCCCGGAGTACCGGTCAGTAAACTTTGCTGCTCATATTCCCCGCTATCTTCATTAAATACCAGATAGCTGTTACAGCGCTCGATCTCACTGCGATCATCATACCAGAAGGCAAATTCTATTTCTTCACCCTCATCTTCTTCCAGGATATAAGCACAGATCTGACTGATTGTATCTTCCACTACCTGTGCACCCTTGCAGACATCATTCACATATACTGCCACTTCCTGCGGCAGATTATCTGCCTCAAAATACACATATACAGGCTGATAATCTATCTCATCCACAAAAGTAAAATGCTCTGCTACCGGACGGTAACCGAGTTCCTCTTCTCGCGCAGGAGTTTCCCATTCAAATCTGTAATCATTGTCAACCGTGGTTATCATTACGGCATCCATATAATGCAAGGTACAGGAAGCAGGAGTACCTGTCCAGGGATCGCTGGTTGTGCTTCTACTGATGCACCAGTCTTGTGTCCAGATTTTAATGGCATCATCTGCTACATCACTGGGGAAGGCATCCAGAACTTTCTGAGTAGATGGTAAAAAGTAGCCTAACCAGTCTTCACCTGTCGTAGTAGTAACTAACTCAACATCAGCTTCACAAAGTAATCCTCTGGAAAACATCACCGGAAATCCAGTCCCGGTTCGCTGTATTTTATATCCTTTATAACTGCAAACCTGGTATGTATTTGGAGTCCATGTCCAAACTTGATTTATATATGTCCCATTAACAGCAGTAGCATCTTTATACCATGAATTTAATCCAGTAGGATCAGGATTCCAGTTCTCCCATGCTTCATCCACATCAATATCCCATCCTTCGTTTTCAGTATAGCTACTATGATCAAGAGGCAAGTTTGGGAAGCATTTCCATATATATACTCGTGAGCTGGCACTGGCTGCCCATTTATATATATCATGTTCATAAGGGTTCCAGCCCATATCAGCCACAGAACCATCAGGATCATCATAATCGCTGTCATCATTACCTTTATTTATACAAGGACTATAATATTCCAGTGGATAAGAAAATGATAGTTCAAATTCAGGATCAGTATTGATATTACCAGTACCTGTATTTAATCCTTCTACATCACTGTAGGTGATCTCAATATCCGTTCCAGTGGGCACTTGCGGTGTCCCATCATTGTCCCAGATAATGCAATTTACTACTTCCAGAGTGACATCATCGGTATTCTCCACATAAATACCTCCAACACCATAAGTGGAAGTATTATCTGCTAAAGTAACGCTGCCAAGATAGATGGAATCATTATAATAACCACCTGAAACTCCAGCC
>JAVCDJ010000159.1 GCA_030765845.1 Candidatus Stygibacter australis | reverse complement strand
ATAATTTTTATCTTCATCCATTTACTGTAACAAATACCGGCCGGTCACTTCAATTGAAATTCCAATACGAACATTATCTTGAGCGTGAGATCCTCCATGAAAATAATGAAGCAGTGATAGAAGAAATTGTCCAGAATATACTTGAGCATAAGAAAATGTACAGTGCTTATATTGGCACATTGAGAAGTCAGTATCTGGGACCTGTTTCGGATATAGACTCCTTAGAGACATCATATAATGTCTGGCAGAACTACTCGGAAGAAGAAATATACAATCACAGTAAAAACCTTAGTCAGTTGGAATTAGACGAGAAGCTGAGTCATAATCTTATACTGTATGAAGATGTGAATTCAAAGATAATGAAGATAATCCACTCTTCAAATAATATGGCAAGAATGTTTATCAGTAAATCTAATTCTGCGGCAAATAAACTTTTCCTGAGAGATCTGGGAATATTTCTGATATCATTATTTATCATCTTTATCATTCAGTTGATTTTCTACAAGAAAATTTATATGCGTTTATTGAATATGCATAAAGTAGTAAATCAAATCAGCAGTGGAGATGATGAAAAGCGTTGCAGGGTAGATTCATTAGATGAATTAGGAGAACTTGCCCAAAATATCAATATGATGACAGACCAACTGGTGGGATTTAATCATAAGCTTGAAGAGAAAGTGAAAGCGCGGACAACGGACTTAGAAGAGGAAATGGAAAATCTTGCCAGAGTAAAGACAGAATTAGAGCAGAAAGACAGATTGGCGATGAGTATATTCAATTCAGAGCTTTTTGGAATAACCATTTGGGATGAAGCAGGAAGATTAATACAGGTAAATGATGTTTTTTTATCTACAACAGGATATACTCAAGAAGATATTAAGTCAGAAATTATAGATTGGAAAACATTAACACCTGAGGAGTATTACGAGACAGAACTTGCATTTCATAAGAAGTTAATTAAAGAGAAAAAGGCATTATCCTGCGAGAAAGAAGTGAAACTTAAAAATGGCAATAAGATTACTGTGCTTATTGCTAAGGAAGTGATCAGTGAGGAACCATTTAGAGGAATAACCTTTTTTACAGATATCAGTGAGCAAAAAGCAGTAGAAGCAGAATTACTGGAATTACGTGATAATTTGCAGGAGAAGGTGAATGAACGGACACGGGAGCTGGAAGAAAATATGAAATTAATGATATCATCGCGAACCTCCCTAACCTTTCTGCTGGAAGATGCGAACGATAGTCGTAATGAGGTAATCAAAGTGAACAAGGAATTGGATTCACTAAATAAGGAACTGGAAGCATTTTCATATTCAGTATCTCATGATCTAAAGGCACCTTTACGGGCAATTGACGGATTCTCAAGTGCTTTGGAAGAGGATTATTATGATAAGCTTGATGATGAAGGGAAAGAATTTATCAGTTTGATCCGCAATAATGCCCAGAAAATGGGAGCTTTGATCAATGATCTGCTGGAATTTTCACGTTTGGGCAGGAAAGATATAAACTTTACAGAAGTGAGTATGCAAGAGCTTGTTGATGACGTATATGGAGATTTGATAGTTTTGGAAAAGGATCGCAAGATAGAATTGAAAACAGATAACCTATGTACCGTATTCGCTGACAGGACAATGCTCAAACAGGTGATGATCAATTTAATAAGCAATGCTTTGAAATTCACCAGGTTTGTGCCGGAAACAAAAATAGAAATTGGCTGCAAGAACGAGAAAGGATCAAAAGTATTAGAATTTTATGTTTCAGACAACGGTGTAGGCTTTGATATGAAGTATTATGATAAGCTGTTTGGTGTATTTCAAAGGCTTCATACAGATGATATATTTGAGGGAACTGGCGTAGGGCTGGCATTGATCAAACGGATAATTTCCAAACATAAAGGAGAAGTATGGGCAGAAGGGATACCTAATGAAGGAGCAACCTTCCGCTTCACTTTACCGAAACAAGAGGAAAAACAAGAATCAATAAGTTCATTACAGGATAAATAAATCAAATTTGTTTTGAGTGAAATTTAATGAGGAGTAAAAATGGAATATGCAAGAGTCGAAATTCTTTTAGTGGAAGATAATCCCAATGATGTGAAACTCACCATACGGGCATTAAAAAAACATAACCTTGTAAATGAAATCCAGGTAGTAAACGATGGAGCAGAAGCCTTGGATTACATATTCTGCACAAACAAATACGCCGGGCGAAATATAGAAGAATACCCAAAAGTTATCTTTCTTGACCTTAAATTACCAAAGGTAAATGGTTTAGAAGTGCTGGAGAAGATAAAATCAGATGATAGAACCAGGCATATTCCAGTAGTGATAGTAACCTCTTCTGCAGAAGATAGCGATCTTAAGAAATGTTATCAATTGGGTGCGAACAGTTTTATTGTGAAACCTGTAGATTTCAATAGTTTTATGGAATCCATCTTGAAGCTGGGATTTTACTGGCTTCTATTGAATAGGACACCGGAATAGAGGGTATTTGCAGGAAATTGTGAAATAAATTATAAAACATTATTGAATAATAAATATCGAGGGATTTATGCGAATAGGTGTAGTGGGATTTGGAGCAGCAACAATTGGATTATTATCCAGACTTGAAAATAAAGATGTCCAGATTGATGTTTATGAAAAGGCAAAAGATATCTACTCCAGCTCAGTATCCGGGATCAGGGCTGATGGCAAAATATTCATTTCAAGCTCAATGGGTGGAGACATAGATATCACAGAAACATTGCAGCGGGAGATAGTGGAATATTATCTGGCACAATGTAATATTTCCCGTGATATGATTGAGCAGGGATCATCCTTTCGTTCGCGGGAATGGTATGACAAATTTTACAGGCATGGCTTTGAGCCCATCCTTTCTGATTACTGGCACATAGGAACAGATGAATTGAAGAATGTGATCACTAATATCTATAATAACTTCCAATCAGCAGGAAATATTAATTTTCATTTTGGTAATCTGATCACCGAAGTGCGGATAGAAAATGACAAAATATATTTGAATCAATTACCGATAGCTTATGATAAGATCGTTGTGGCAGTTGGCAGAACGGGACACGGTTTGGTGAACCATCTGATAGAGAGTTATCCGCATCTGATACTGGAAAACACAAAAGTGGATCTGGGGATAAGGTATGAATTGCCAGATCATATGGTGGAAGCCATAAATAAAGAGATGTATGAATTTAAGGTGAAACTGCGTACCGGGACAGGATATACAGCGAGAACATTTTGTAATAATCCATCGGGCTATGTTGTAACCGAGGATTATGACGATTTTGTAACTGTAAATGGACATGCCAAATTAAATCAGAAAAGTAATAATACCAATTTTGCCATTCTGGTGACACACAGCTTTACTGAGCCCTTTAATGAGCCGGTGGGATATGGCACGTATATAGCCAAACTCAGCAATATTCTGGCAGGTGGCAGAAAAGTGATTTTGCAGACTTATGGAGATTTTAAGCGAACCAAGAGAACTAAGAATCTGGGAAGAGTGGTGCCCACTTTGAATCCAGATAAATATATTCTGGGAGACCTGAATCTGGCAATTCCCGGTAAAACTAGAAATGCCCTGATTGAATTCATAGATAAACTTAATGATGTTATCCCGGGAGTGGGATTCGGAGATAACCTGATGTATGGTATGGAGATCAAATTTTACAGTAATAAGCTGAGTAATGATCATCCACAATTAAAATTCATTGGAGATTGTTCCGGCTGGACGCGCTCGATCACCTATGCCACAGCACAAGGTATCTTAATGGCGGAGGAATTCATACAAGACAATGAAATATAAGCATTTATTTGGACCAGTACCATCGCGCAGGCTGGGAATCTCGCTGGGTATTGATCTGATTCCTGCCAAAGTATGCAGTCAGGACTGCATTTATTGTGAAGTAGGCAAAACCACTGATTTGACAATAGAGCGTCAGGAATATATAAGCCTGGACTCTATAATAGAGGAATTGGAAATATTCTTAAATACTAAGCCAGAATTGGATTACATTACCTTTTCGGGATCAGGAGAGCCAGTATTAAATAATCGCCTGGGAGAGCTGGTAAGTTATCTAAAAAGCCATTATCCGCGCTATAAGATAGCCTGTATCACAAATTCTACATTGCTTTGGGATAAAAGCGTTCAGAATGAACTTAGGGATATCGATGTGCTCCTGCCTTCACTGGATGCGGTTTCAGAAAAAGCATTCCAGCAGCTTAATCGACCGCATGCTTCACTTCATGCTGCCCAGATAATTGAGGGTTTGACCTCTTTTCGCAAGATATTTAAGGGAGATATCTGGCTGGAGATATTCTTTTCACCGGGTATAAATGATCAGCCAGAGGAATTGCTGCTGCTAAAAGATGCCTGTGAAAAGATCAAAGCAGATAAAATTCAATTGAATACTCTGGATAGACCAGGAGTGATCAAAGGGCTTTCACCCCTGCCCCTTAAACAGTTGGAAGAAATTGTGAAATATTTTGAACCTCTACCGGTGGAGATAATCGCGAAAGCCAGCTTACGTCAGCAACAAAAGAGCTTTGATCATGATATCAATAGCAGCATCATAGAACTTATTCGCCGGCGCCCCTGCACTGATCATGACCTGTGTCAAATACTGGGACTGCATATTAATGAATTAAATAAATATCTGAGCAGTCTGCTTTCAGAGAATAAAATCAGAGAAATCGAAGGAGAGCGGGGAATATTCTTCGAGCTGAACAAATGATATTTGCAGTGTAAACAAATTTATCAAAAGCATAATCAGTCAGGCATATAAATTATCAAAATGATAAGGAAATCTGGTAGATATTAGCCGGAGTCTCAGCTTTTAATGCTTTTCTATATATCTATTTTACAATATCATAGCTATAAAATAAAAAATTATTTGATCACGATGGAACATATTTTGCTTTAGTATTAATTATAAAGAGAAATTCCCTAAGATAAATAGCCTTCTTCAATCCTTGGAAAGAAAGAAAGAAGCTACTGTTGTGAAGGATTTTGTCCAATCCTTCACAGCAATAAAACGGGCATCAGCAGATGCCCGTTTTTTTTAGCTGTCAATTTTCACTAACTAAGACCTTGCGCATGGCTTGTCGAGCCGGCGCTTTGCATAGGCTGATGCCTTCGCAAAGGTTGACCGGTATGAACAAGAAATCGACAGTGCTAAATTGCATTATGGTAATGATTTATAAACTTCTATCCTCTGATCGACCATTGCGAAGGTCTATCGACCATTCGCAAGGGCTTGGCTGGTGGGAATTGAAAAGTCTCAATCAATAAAATTATAAATGAAATAAAAGGGTCTTGACCTTGAGAAATAGTAAAACATTTTTGACAATTGGAAGAAATGTAGATTTTAAGGAAAAATATGTTACAGATATTAGGTGCTTTAATTGCCTTGGGACTGCTTGTGGCAGTTCATGAAGGTGGTCATTTTCTAGCTGCTCGTTGGTTTGGAGTTTATGTTGAGAAGTTTTCTATCGGATTTGGACCACGATTATTGAGCTTCAGGGATAAGATGACTGAATATCGATTATCTTTGATCCCCCTGGGTGGATATGTGAAGATGCGGGGAGAAAATCCTGATGAAGATCTTACAGATACTAAGGGAAGTTTTCTGGCCTTAAAGTGGTGGAAACGAGCAATTATAGCTTTTGCAGGTCCTTTTACAAATCTGCTTTTTGCGATACTGATATTGATCCTTACCTTCATGATGGGTAAAAATTATGAGGATTTCAGTCCATATATCGGAAAAGTGTTAGCTGCTGAAGAATCTTATCAGACTGATAATCTGGGATATCTGCAGGCAGGAGACAAACTGATAAGCATAAATGGTCAGGACATCAGAAGCTGGACAGACAGCTATACTTCTGTGGCTGATGGGATTAATGATATATTAATCGAACGCGCTGGCAGAGAAATCCAGGTAACCCTGGAATTCAGCCAGTTAGCCTGGATTGAGCAGGTATTACCGGAAACAACTACAACAATTGGTGAAGTTTCCCCTGGATTACCGGCATATAACGCTGGATTGATGGATGGAGATAAAGTAACTTCCATAAATGGGGTGCCAGTAAATGACTGGTATGAATTACGGCGACAGGTGAGAGCGAGTGAAGGGAAGACTGTGAAAGTGGAGATTGAGCGAGAAGAAGGCAGATTTGAGCGTGAGATCAAGCTTCAGGAAAACCTTTTGGATGGCAGCCAGGTGATTGGCATCACTCAGAAATTGCCCATGGAAGTTCACGAAAGCTATAATTTATGGGAAAGCATCAAGTATGGTAGTTTAACTGGAATTGACTTTGTAGCTCTCAACTATATGGGGATTTATAAGCTGGTGCTGAAACCAACAGAATTAAAAAATAATCTGGGTGGACCGGTGCTGATGTACACGATGAGCAAGCAAACAGTTAAGCAGGGCTGGAACTCGATTTTGAATTTTATAGCGATCATCAGCATAATCCTGATGGTGATGAATCTTCTTCCTATCCCCATTCTTGATGGTGGAATTATATTTTTCTGTTTTATTGAAGGTATCAGAGGTAAAGCACTATCGATGAAAACTCAGATGACATTGCAAAAAATCGGAGCTTCAATCTTAATCTTATTAATGTTTTTTGCCTTCAGTAATGATTTCACGAGGATCTTTAAACGTAATGTATCGATAAAAAGCCAGAATATAGAACTTGGCAGGCAAATTGAAGATGAAGGTATCACCCAATGACAAAACATAAAAAAATTATATTTGATAAAATAAAAGCAGAGATTGATCGGTGCAATAACTGATGTCATTTAATTTTAAATTAGAAAATGTAAGTGGAAATGCCAGAGCAGGGGTGATCACTACTCCGCATGGCAAGATCGAGACACCGATTTTTATGCCAGTGGGTACCCGTGCAACAGTGAAAGGCGTGATGCCGAGAGACCTGAAGGAAGATATTGGAGCACAGATAATTCTGGGTAATACTTATCATCTATATTTGCGACCTGGTCATGAGCTGATCGCCGAAGCTGGTGGTTTGCATGAATTCATGGGTTGGGATAAACCGCTTTTAACAGACAGCGGAGGATTTCAGGTGATGAGCCTCTCTGGACTGAGAAAGATCACTGCGGAAGGAGTCCGTTTTCAATCACATATTGATGGCAGTTATCACATGTTTACGCCAGAAAAAGTGATGGAAATCCAGAATGCCATTGGTGCAGATATTATCATGTCCTTTGATGAATGTCCTCCATATCCCGCTACTAAGAAATATGTGTCAGAATCTTTGAAAACTACTCTGGATTGGGCAAGACGAGGAAAAAACGCTCATAAACGTAACGACCAGGCACTTTTTGGGATAGTGCAGGGTGGAATATATGAAGACCTTAGACAGGAAAGTGCCGAAGCACTGATTGAGATGGATTTTCCTGGTTATTCAATTGGTGGTCTTGCTGTGGGCGAGGAAAAAACTCACATGCTGCGCATTACAGAATATTTGAATGAGATCTTACCTGCAAATAAACCACGCTATTTGATGGGAGTGGGAACTCCAGCAGATATTTTGAATAATATCGCAAATGGAGTGGATATGTTTGATTGCGTGATGCCAACACGAAATGCCAGAAAAGGTACACTGTTCACTCGAAATGGCAGACTGATAGTAAAAGCTGCCCGATACAAAAAGGATTTTGATCCTATCGATAGCGAATGCACGTGTTATACCTGCCGTAATTTCAGCCGGGCATATTTACGCCACCTTTTTTCAGTTGATGAATTGCTGGCAATGACCCTTGCCTCAATCCACAGCTTACATTTTTATCTGGATCTGGTGAGATGGAGTCGGGCAGCTATTCTGGAAGGGAGATTTGACACTTTCAAGGAGCAGATGCTGAGGAGATTGCAGGAGGGAGAATGATGAAAACAGCAATAACTTTGCTACTGATTATTTTTATTTTTGCAGTTTTAGGTGCAGAACCAGTAGAATCAGACAGTCTGCAAATCCCTCATCGAAGTCCTTTCAAAGCGGGACTTCTTTCAGCAGTGATACCGGGTGGAGGGCAGGTTTATAATCATGCTTATATTAAAGGAGCAGCCGTTCTGGCATTAGAAGGATTGTTTCTGGGTTATTCGATAAATAATCATCAGCAGGCAGATAAATATTATAAAAGCTGGAAAGATACAGATAGCCAATTTGATTATAATAATTATGAATTTCATTATGAAAGATATAAAAGCCAGGTCTGGTGGCTGGGGATCACGATATTTCTTTCCACATTGGACGCAGTAACTGATGCATATCTATATGATTTTGATTATCAAAAACAAAAGATCAGACTCAAATTTGAAGATAGAAGTGTTCAACTGGAATATAAATTTTAGGGGACTGTATGGGGAAAAAGTATGTAATCGCTATTGATGGTCCTGCAGCTTCAGGGAAAAGTACTACGGCCAGGCAGCTTGCCAAACTGCTGCATTATGTGTATATTGATAGTGGAGCAATGTATAGAGCCTGCGGTTTACAGACATTGCTAAAGGGAATTAAACTTACTGATCTTGATTCTCTGAAGGAAATGCTGCGGGAAATTGAAATCAGAATTGAATATGCTCCGGAAGGAAACAGGATTTATCTGGATGATCAGGATGTTTCAGCCAGAATACGAGAAGCGGATATTACACGTCTGGCATCTGAGATCGCAGTTATTGGGATAGTGCGGGAAAGAATGGTTGAATTGCAACGTAAAATGGGTGAAGATGGTGGAGTTATTATGGATGGCAGAGATATTGGAACTGTTGTATTTACTGATGCTGACTATAAATTCTTTATGGTTGCTGATGTTAAAACACGTGCTTTACGTCGCTGGCAGGAAGCAAGAGAAAAAGATGAAGAACTTGTTCTAATGGAAGTGGAGCAGGAACTGCTTTGGCGTGATAAAAATGACTCCACGCGAACGCACTCACCCTTGCGTCAGGCTGATGATGCCATTCTTATTGATACTTCAAAAATGGATATACCAGAACAGGTAGATTATATTTACAATATTGTCAGGGAGGGAAAATGTATGAAGTAGTGCAGTTTTTTTTCAGGATCCTTATGGTATTAATGAGAAAGGAAGTGATTGGGAGAGAGAGACTTGATAACTCTCATAACTGCCTGATATGTGCAAATCATATATCCGCCAATGATCCACCCATGATCGGTTCTTTGATCAGAGGAAAGATCAGCTATCTGGGAAAATCAGAGCTTTTTAAAAAGAAGTGGCTGGGAGACTTCCTTTTTAGGATGCACGTTATCCCAGTACGCAGGGGAAGAATGGATCGTAAAGCTTTAAGACTGGTAAATGAAAGACTCGAGAATGGAGAAAGCCTTATGGTCTTTCCCGAAGGAACTCGTAAATCAACCATCGTTAAGCCTGGAGTTGGCAAATTTGCCTTGGAAATGCAGAAGGATATTCTGCCTGTTTGCGTTATGAATTCAGATGATATCTGGGGCTGCATCAGCGGAAAGAAACATCTGAAATTCGTTGTTGGTGAATTTATAAAAATTGATCAGTTCAAAGACCTGGAATACACTAAAGAAAACTATCAGTATGTAGCAGATTATGTGATGGAAAGAATAAATGAGCTTAAAGACTGAGATTAAATTAGCTCCTAATTCAGGATTCTGCTTTGGCGTGAAAAGAGCAATCAAACTCGCCAGAGAAGCTGCTGAGACCAATAAACAAATCGTTACTCTAGGACCAATTATTCATAATCCTCAATTGGTTGAAAGCCTAAAAAATAAAGGGGTGGATTCTGTTGATGAATTGGATCAGATAACGTCTCAGACAGTGATAATCCGTTCACATGGCGTGGGACATGATATCCTGGAACAACTAAAAGACAAAGGTGTAGAAATTATTGATGCCACCTGCCCCTATGTTGCAAAAGCTCAGGAATTAGCAAAAAAATTGAGCAATGAAGGATATCCTGTAGTGATAATGGGTAATTCAAGTCATCCTGAAGTGAAAGCAATAAAATCTTACATAGATGGGGAAGTATTTGTTATTGATAATGGAGACCATCTACCAGACAAATTTTACCCCCGCCTGGGACTGATTTCTCAAACCACAAAAAGCCTGAAAGACTTCCAGAAAGTTGCCAGTGAACTGGTACCTAAAGCCAAGGAATTGCGCATAGTTAATACAATCTGTTCAGCAACTAGTGTGCGGCAGCAGGCAACTCTGGCATTAGCTAAAGAAAGTGATATAATGATCGTTATCGGTGGGTTTAATAGCTCGAACACAAAAATGCTTGCCAAAATTTGTCAAAATATTATTGAGACACAACATATCGAAACTGCTTTAGAACTGCAGGGAGACTGGTTCAAAGGCAAGCATAAGATAGGTCTTACAGCAGGTGCATCTACACCGGATTGGATTATTGTAAATGTATTTAATGAAATAAATAGATATACCGGGAGCGGTTGTCCGTATGTCTCCAGAATAGAAGAGATTCCCGGTTATAAGGAGTGAAAATGTTTATTATCGATCAAGAAGAAGAAAAAGTAGTAAAACCTATCGAAGAAAACGAAGAGGAAGCTACAGAGCAAGACGAAACCCAAGAGCCGGTGGAAGAAACTCAACCGGATGAAACTGAAACCGAAACAGCAGCTCAAGAAGTTGCAGAAGCTGTAATTGAAGAACCTAAGCAGAAAGAGCCAGCTATTGAAACTGTAGTAGAAGAAACTGTAGCAGAAGAAACTGTAGCAGAAGAAACTGTAGCAGAAGAAACTGTAGCAGAAGAAACTGCAGTAGAAGAAACTGTAACAGAAGAAACTGTAGCAGAAGAAACTGTAGCAGAAGAAACTGTAGCAGAAGAAACTGTGGCAGAAGAAACTGTAGCAGAAGAAACTGTAGCAGAAGAAACTGTAGCAGAAGAAACTGTAGCAGAAGAAACTGCAGTAGAAGAAACTGCAGTAGAAGAAGCTAAGCCAGAAGAACCGGCTGCTGAACCAGCAAAAGAGCCAAAAACATCTGAAGAAGATATGATGGAACTGATGGATCAGCATTTTGCAAAATTCAAAGAAGGCGAAATTATTGATGGTTATGTTGTCAGCGTGGATGAACGTGCAGTTCTTATTGATATCGGATTCAAATCAGAGAGTCCCATATCAATTAAAGAATTCAGTCCCACAGATTTACCTGAAATTGGCACACCCATCAAAGTTTATATTGATTCCGTTGAAGATATCAGCGGCAGGATCAAGCTTTCCAAGAAAAAAGCAGATTTTTACCTTAACCTCAAAGAATTACAACGTATAATGGAGGAAGATGAAACGATCAATGGAGTCCTCCGCCGTCGTGTTAAGGGTGGAATGATTGCTGAGATCATGGGTTTAGAAGCATTTCTTCCAGGTTCACAAATTTCTATTAAACCTATCCCTAACTTAGATCAGTTTATTGGTAAAGATACTGAATTCAAGGTCCTTAAGATCAACCAGGAACGTCGCAACATCATAGTTTCCCGTAAAAAAGTTCTGGAAGAGAAAAGATCAGAACAGCTGACAAATCTAAAAGGGAAATTGATTGTTGGTGGAGAACTTGATGGTGAGGTAAGGAACATTACAGAATATGGTGCCTTTATCGATCTTGGTGGTATTGACGGACTGCTGCATATAACTGATATGTCATGGGGACATATAAATCACCCCTCTGATATGCTGAATATTGGAGATAAAGTAAAAGTAAAAGTTCTCGATTATAATGATGACACTCAAAAAGTATCTCTTGGTCTTAAGCAGTTAGTACCACATCCATGGGATAATATAGAAATCAAATATCCTGAAGGCAGCATCGTTACAGGTAAAGTAGTTAATATTACCAATTATGGTGCTTTTATAGAATTGGAATCAGGTGTTGAAGGTCTGGTGCATGTCAGTGAAATGTCATGGACCAAAAAGATCAAGCACCCAAAACATGTTGTGAAGTTGGGCGAAACTATCAAAGCAATAGTACTCGCAATATCCAAAGATGATAAGCGTATTTCTCTCGGTATTAAGCAGATGGAACCAAACCCCTGGCTTACGATCGAAGAACGCTATCCAGTAGGATGTAAATTGAAGGGAAAAATAAAAAGTCTTACTCCCTTTGGCGCATTTGTGGAAATTGAAGAGAATATTGAAGGCTTGATCCACATTTCTGATATTTCCTGGACGAAGAGAATATACCATCCTCGTGAGATATTCAATAAAGGTCAGGAGATAGAAGTTAAAGTACTTTCCATTGATTCTACTCTTCATAGAATTGCTTTGGGCGTGAAACAATTGACCAGAGATCCCTGGGATAATCTGGATGAATTTCTACCTATCAATACTGAAATCACAGCTACAATAGTTAAGATCATTTCTAAAGGTATCTTAGTGGATGTAGATGTGGAAGGTAATCTTGTTGAAGGATTTGTACCTCTATCACACCTTGCAATTCCTGGACTTAAAAAGGCAAATATTGTCTTTGAAGTAAAAGAACAGCTTCCACTTAAGATTATTGAACTTGATCTGGAAAATCGTCGTTTAATCCTTTCAGTAAAGGCATATTTCTTTGCTCGTGATAAAAAAGAACTTCAAACCTTTATCGATTCTCATAAAGTAGAACCTACTCATGAGCATGATGCAATAGAACCTGATGCTGATATTGATAAGATGATTAAAGAACATGGTGATGTGGGTTTACATGAATCATACCACAAACCTGAAAAAGACGAGGTAGTTCCAGAAGAACCAGCAGAAGAAGTGGTACCTGTAGAAACCGCAGAAGAAGTGGTTCCTGTAGAAACCAAAGAAGAGGCAGTTCCAGAGGAACCAGCAGAAGAAGTGGCTCCTGTAGAAACCAAAGAAGAGGTAGTTCCAGAGGAACCAGAAGAAGAAGCGGCTCTTGTAGAACCCGAAGAAGAGGTAGTTCCGGAGGAACCAGAAGAAGAAGTGGCTCCCGAAGAACCCAAAGAAGAGGTAGTTCCAGAGGAACCAGAGGAAGAAGTGGTTCCAGAAGAACCTAAAGAAGAAGAAGTTGTTGTTGAAACTGAACCCGAAGAAGAAATCAAAGAAGAATCTTCGGAATAATATACTTTAGTAATTACAGGGCGACTTCATGTCGCCCTTTTTTTATATGAAAATTTATATAATCGGATTTATGGCTTCAGGAAAAACCACGATGGGTAAGATTCTGGCTGAAGCACTAAACATGCCCTTTTACGATATTGACCAACTGATTGAAACCCAGGAAGATATTACCATAAATGAGATATTTATAAGATCTGGTGAAGAATATTTTCGTCATTTAGAATCAGAGATGCTGCAAAATTTTACCGAAGATGCGGTCTATTCCTGCGGTGGAGGAATCATTAGCGGTCAAACCAGTCTTCGAATACTCCAACAAAAAAATGATCTGATCATCTGGCTTAACCCTGAGTGGAATATTATTGCTAACAGGATCACTTCATCTTCCAGACCACTGGCAGAAGGAAAAAGCATTGAGCAATTATTTGAGTTTTATGTAGAGCGAGTTCCGTTATATGAAAGTATTGCAGATATTGAATATCGAGGAACTGAGCTCAATAAATTGCTCAGTAAAATAAAAAAAATGCCCGGCTTTGAGACCGGGCACAAATAACTATTTTATATTATTACCTGATAGATTTTTTTTCATCTTACGGGAAACTGATGTTCTGAGATTTTCTACAGGGAAACTATTGATCAAACCAACTGAATATTGCTGAATTAATGAAGCATCATAAGCCTCAACATCACTATTTCCGTCCACATCAGCTCGCCATAATCGCCACACAGCCCATGGTAAAGGTGCTCCAGGAGGATCAAATCCCACAAAATACTGCAGCACTATGGCAGCATCATAAGCATCCACATCACCATTATCATCAATATCTCCATAAGCTATATCACCACCAACCATAAGATCAACCGGAATTACAATTACACTCTGCTGGGGATCGTTGCTGTTTAACACCAGATTACAGAGATAATTTCCAATTTCCAAATTTTCGGTATCAACAGTGAGAATCAGACTAATATTATTACCAACAGGTAAAGTTCCGCTTGTTTGACTGATATCCAGCCAGTCCACTACCTGCAGAATACGAATAGCCAGATCATTGGACACATAATTGTCATTATAAACCATTTGCAGAGCATCACTGGCATTCTCATTCTGAATTCCTATTGTGCCACTATCTGTATCGCCACTCACTTCATCATATTGAAGTAGTATCTCACCATTTGCATAGATTATCATCTCAAAAGTATAATTACCATTGTAATCGCCCGGATAATGCTGCACATTGTCAAACATCACGATCAGATGGTCAGTAAAGCTTTGATAATACACATTCCCTTCTCCACTTCCGTCAATTGCTGGATACAGATCATCCCAAAATCCCATGATCGCCGGACGGGGAGCACTATAATCTGGTAGTGAACTATTACTCCATTCCGTATTATCTGATCCAAATCCCAGCCAACCATTCGCATTGATAATGAATTCACTATATTCTGAACCATAAAAATTGAAATCAAAACCGATAGGATAAGGACCTTCTGCCTGATCATTATGATTAAATGTAACCTGTGTTGCTGTCCCCGAGATATCTATCCAGTTATATTCAGGTCCCCCGGGTTCGTCGCTGTCCAGCCACTGATAACCATAATCATCTGGACCTCCACTGGCTCTGGAGACTACATAATTTTTACTGATAGACCATTCCAGGTCACGTCCACCAATATTAGTAATTTGAAGTTCAGCACTATCAGTACCTTGAGGTGGAAGATTGAAGGCAAACTGTTCATTATCCAGAACGATCTCTGCCGGTTGAGGGATATTAATCGGTGGAAAGATAATATAATCAATCCAGGCACAGTCTGATCCACTACTAACGGAGCTGTCCTTGGAATATTCCCACTTAAATGTATGCGTTCCAAGACTAACCGGACAGGAATATTCCGTCCAATCAATACTTCCGCTCCATTGCTCCTGCTGATTACCATCAATATAAAATCTCAGGTAATCCCAGCCGCTTTCCGATGATACCTTATAATGAAAGCTTATCTCATCTGCATTGAGAACATTTACTTCAACTTCCATTCCTGCTGACTGACTGTTATTTATATCAGCTGATTGTGCACAATATGAGCCTTCGTAGCTGCCTCCACTTATCTGCCAGCCACCTGTGCCACTCATAATCCAGTCATATTGACTAAATCCACCACTTTCAAAATCCTCTAAACATAAACCCACAGTTAAGGCAAAGGATGTCTGCAAAATATAATCCCAATCTGCTGTACACTCAAAATCAAAACTTATAACATGACCCACAGGTGCTGAAACTCCCACTTCCACTCTATAAGTGAATAAACCACTGCTTCCTGCTGATATTTCTGGAATTGTTTCTCCATCCTGGATAATTGTACAGAAAGTATCTTCTTCACTCAGCATGGGAATTGCATTATATAGATCTGCACCACCAATATTACTGATCTCAATATTCAAATTTGCTATTTCTCCGGGATCAAGTCTACCATTTTCATTGCCATCCCCTGTTATACTTAAACCACTCAATGAGAGTACTGGTGCGTAACCAGTAAGATTTATTGTGCTCTCCCAGCTTCCCTGATCACTAATGACCACTGCCGTAAAAAAGAAATCATGATCATCTGGAATATCTGAGGATACAGTAAAACTGAAAGCATCGACAAGAACTATTGATTCTCCGGCTGCCACTTCTGCCCCGTTTTCTGTGTTATCTGTCAAAGTGATATATTCATCAACACAACTTATATTTACCACCAGATTCTCAGCAGTTTCGCTGCCAAAATTCTCGATTACTGCTGACATTGTCACATCTTCAGCATATTCGATCACATCATCATCTGCGGTGGTGATCTCTACACTGTTCACAATAGCATAAGCACCCTCAGGAGGAATAACCAGAATGTCACCCTCTTCTCGATAACAGTCCTGCTTTGTTGCAGTCAAATGCACCAAGGTCATTGGAGATTGAGATTCTATCATGATGCTTTGAGGACTTCCAGTTCCGGCTGCTGTTGCCAGTATCTCATCACCAACCGAAAGGCAGATAAATGTCTCTGGCTCAGCAGTAATATTCACGCTTGTCATTCCACTTAGAAGCACTTCAGGATATTCAATTGCAATCTCAACAGGCACTTCGGTATAAACATTTGAAAAGGCATCTCCATGATGGTGAAATAGATAATAGGTTACTTCTTTATCCCCCCCATTATAGGGCCAGTTACTGGCTTGCAGAAACCATTTTCCACTGCTGTTGGCAAAGCATGGCAGTATAGAATTCTGCCCTTCAGCTCCATGCCCGGGATCAAAATTGGGCCACATATAATCATAAGTACCCCAGATATATGTATCATTAACAAACGAGTAGGATATCTCACTTGCTGCTATCAGTCCTAATGCTCCCTGAGCATGACGATGAAATGCTTCCGCAAAGCACTCACTGCTCCAGTTAAACTTACCCGTAAGACAATTAGTAGAAAACACAAATGCCAGGTCTTCATTATTAAGCCCTCCCAGATCACTAATACCATAATCCGGTTCTCCCCAACCTGTTTCTCCACCATGATCTCTGTGTTGAAGCATAAAGCAGCCATTATTAATATCATTATTAACGCTTGCAGCATTGGCATTCCAGCTGGGGATCACTGCCGGTGATGCTCCCAGATATCCTAAACCATTAGTGCCAAAATAATTCACCACTGTAGATGTATTAGTTGCGGTTGACCAGACTGTTCCTGGTGTTCCGCTATAAATTGCATACTCCCTAACCGGGCTTTTATCCAGGACATTGCTCCAAAATCCTCTCACT
>JAVCDJ010000158.1 GCA_030765845.1 Candidatus Stygibacter australis | reverse complement strand
TAAGGCAGTAATCTATGATATTTATTTTATTCCCCCTCCTCCACTGGTTTGATAGCAGCTATCAAACCAGTGGAGGAGGGGGAATAAAAAAGAAAAAATGATTTGACTGGAGATATAGTACATTGCGGAGGTGTGAACACCATCCGCAAGGTTTTATTATGGTCAATTTCGGGATATAAACGGTTGTCCAGAAGTCTTGCCCCGAGTACGGTTCAAAACTCCTGACTTAACTATTTTAATCTGTGCAAATCAGCGTAATCCGCCCAATCAGCGTTCTATTTATTCTATTCTTCTACTTAGAGATTGTCACCCCTGAACAGTGCAGCCAGGGCATTTTGGAATCGCCATTATTTAGTATCTGATCGCTGATGCCTTCTATATTATTAAAGAGCTGCAAGAGATTGCCTGAGATCATGGTTTCATTCACAGGATACATGATCTCGCCATTTTCTATATAATAGCTGTTTTTAGCTACTCCGGAGAAATCACAATTGAGGCTTACTCCTCCCCCGGAAAAACGGACTACCAGCAGACCTTTCTTGACGTTTTTGATCATATCTGCCAGTTTATCTTTTCCGGGTGACATTATCAGGCAACCGCGTGCTTTACTCATAGGCAGTCCGGTTTTTCGCGAGCCATAATATGAGAGCAGATAATTCTGCAACATTCCAGAGCCGATGATTTCCACCTTTTCAGCCCGGAATCCGTCTTTAGTAGAGAAATAGCTGTTTGCCAGATCTTCTGAAGTGGGATCACTGCAAAGATTAATGCTTTCGTGCAGCACTTTTTCGCCGATTTTGCCTTTCAATACACTACTGTCATTGATCAAAGGACTATCTGAAATCTGGTTCAAGATCAGAGAATCCCAGAATTCCTTCACCAGTCCCGGCACCAGGATCACATCGCCTTTGAAGGTGTCCGGTATATGCCTGCATTCCATGGAAGCTATTGACTGCTCGATCAGGTCACGGGTCATTCCCACTTCCAGAAATGACTTCTTAAGATCACGTGAGATATTATAAGTATAATTAAAGGAACTCACCTTATCACCTAACCGGGAGGAAAACATCAGAGTATATATATATCCACCTTGAGTTTCCCGAAAATCAACGCCATTGGAATTAAGATATCTTTCCTGGCTGAGATAATGTACCAAAGTGCCTTCCGCCATTAAAGTAGGGTAATTTACCTGCCGTTCTTCCAGAAATTCATTTATAAGGAAATACATTCTATCGCGGTCAGGCTCCAACTCTCCTATTATATTGC
Source organism: Candidatus Stygibacter australis (assembly GCA_030765845.1). Classification (NCBI taxonomy): domain Bacteria; kingdom Pseudomonadati; phylum Candidatus Cloacimonadota; class Cloacimonadia (SeqCode); order Cloacimonadales (SeqCode); genus Candidatus Stygibacter; species Candidatus Stygibacter australis. The sequence goes on along the minus strand of JAVCDJ010000158.1, from coordinate 15,243 downwards.
TGCCAGCTTCCTGAAAGGGTGAGATGTCATGAGCCTCATCCGGCTGGGAATTTTCCGCATCTGCCAGTACCTGATCCATAGCTGCTTCCAGAGCAGCTTCATCCATCTGGTTAAGACTGGTGCTTGCCAGTTTATTATCCTTGATCACTTTTATACTCAAGCTGTTTTCATCATATCCCCGCAGCAGGTCGATCTCATTATATTCAAACTGCAATTCTTCCATCCGTGTTTCAATAAGAATGAGGGTTACTTTATCTGCTCCCCTTTCCAGTAATTTATTGATTATTTCCTGCATTATGTGATCGTTTTTCATTGCTGACCTCCAATATTCACTCTGCAGCGGATGGCAGGACCACCCATTCCTACTGCAATACCTTGTTTCTTGCCGCAGGTGCCAACCCCAAATTTGTATTCTTCGGATATTGCTTTTACGGATTTCAGCACATCAAATGCCACTCCGCTGATCGTCATATCTCTGATCGCTTTTTCCAGTTTACCATTTTTGATCTCATAACCCAATACTACACCGAACATGAATTCTGAAGTTGTATCTGCCTGTCCATTTGAAGACCTGATCAGATAATAACCATCCTTCACATCAGCTATCATATCCTCCAGCTTTGAGTTACCAGGCAGGATCATGGTATTTCTCATACGCACCAGCGGTTCATCATAATATCCATAAGCCCTGGCATTGCCTAGAGGCTGCATATTTAGTCTTTGGGCAGTATCACGACTGTGCATGAATTTTTCCAGCACTCCGTCTCTGATGATCACAGCATCTTCTGCGATCGTGCCCTCGTCATCTACAAATACGGGTACAGGGCAAAGTTCATATTTATAAGTGTGAGCCACATCAACTAAAGTAACCTTCTCTGATGCTACTTTCTTTCCCAGCAGGTCACCGGCAATCGAACCTTTCAGCACAAAATCCGCCTCAGTAGTGTGCCCTATGGCTTCATGAGATAATATCCCCGCCAGATCGGCATCCAGCACCACATCATGAACTCCGGGCTTAGCATATACACCCTCGCATTTCTTGCGCAGATGCTCATAAAGCTCATCCAGCTCAGCATAATAACTTTCCACCGGCTTGATATTATCCTGAAGATGACCAAATTCACTGAAAGAGTTATAAACTGAGATCGGATCGCCGTCATGATTCATTACCAGACTCAAAACCAGATGGGTTAAAGGTCTGTTCAGGTGATAATATCCTCCTGCGGAATTTATATATTTCTTTTCCACATCACTGCTGATAAGAGAAAACCTTCTATTACTTAGATCAGGATATTTTTTGAGGAGATAATTATCCATTTCCAGCAAGAAACTTATCTTCTCATTTGCTTTTAAAGGTTTATTGTGAGGTCGATAAAGATATTCTCCATAGCCGGCTGAAGCATTTATTGCTGGTAATGTGCGCTGCTGTTTGCCCGCCAGCCAATCCAGTTTATTCTGTGCTTCTTTAAAGCATTGCTTTATTCCGCTGTCATTTATCTCACCACTGGAAGAAAATCCCCAGATACCGCCACGACCGGTTCGAACTGACAAACCGGAACTTGATTTATTAGTATTCCACACCACGTCGCTTTTATTGATGATAATATATGAATCACTATTCTTCTGCAGACGCAGTTCACCATAATCACTGAATTGTGACTGGTATTTCTTTAGATCCAGATCAAACATCTAACCTCCGATGCAAATTTCTTTTATTTTCTGTAGAGCATGATTTATTCCAATTTATATTCCAGTTGATCACTTTATCCATTTACGTGAAATATACCCCTAGATTTAGAACAACATTTCTATCTTCTCGAGATCAATTTCAGTCTCCCAGGTGTCAAACAGATGTAACAACAAAGCACAATCTAACAAAAAAATGTCACTACGTGCTTTGTTGTTCCGCTTACTATCCACTTGGGGGTTGAAAAAGGTCTGTGATTACGAATATCAGGTGATTTGTGGTGATTGGGTATAAGTTTACATAATATTATGTCTGCTTTGGGGTTCTGAAGCCGAAAAACAGGAAAATACTGGTAAAATGTATGTAATAACCAGAAGTGAAATAATATTTGGATTTTTGGTGAAATCTACTTGTGAGCATTTTGTGAATTATGTAAACTCGGTGAACATAGTAAACGCTGTAAGGTTGTTTAAAAGGGAGTAATTTATTCGAATCTGTGTCCTCTATGTTTACAGGGTTCACTGAGTTTACAGTTTTTACAAAAAATATTATGATACTATGGCATGAATTCAGAAGAAATTTTATTTTACATTCAACCATTTCGAAGGTGCAGGCACCATTCGAAAGGTTTTGGATGGGGTAAAATTGAATGATCTTTGATGGATTGGTATCCGTTGTAGTGTATTTTAATTGACATAAGAGTGTGAGATAGGTTTTTTGTAATGGTACATAAGGAAAAGGTTTATTGATAACAGATTAGGAGAAAATGATGGGAAAAAAAATGAGAACGGCCATAGAGCCATGCCGAGCGGATGATTATCCTCAATGGTATCAGCAGGTAGTGAGAGCGGGAGAACTGGCAGAAAATAGTGAAGTACGCGGGTGCATGGTGATCAAACCGTGGGGTTATACAATCTGGGAAAATATCCAGAGGAATCTGGATGCAATGTTCAAGGAAACTGGTCATGTAAATGCTTATTTCCCATTATTCATACCCAAATCATATTTTGAGAAAGAAGCAGAACACGTGGAAGGCTTTGCCAAGGAATGCGCAGTAGTTACTCATACTCGTCTGGAAGATGACGGCAAGGGTGGGTTGAAGCCTGGTGGAAAGTTAACTGAAGAACTGGTGGTGCGTCCTACCAGTGAGACGATAATCGGAGCATCATTCAGCAAGTGGGTGAATTCTTATCGTGATTTGCCCTTACTGATCAATCAGTGGGCAAATGTGGTACGCTGGGAATTGCGGACACGGATGTTCTTGCGGACAACGGAATTTTTGTGGCAGGAAGGTCATACTGTTCATGCCACTGAGGCAGAAGCGATGGAAGAGACCTATAAGATGCTGGATGTATATGCAGAATTTGCCGAGAAGTGTCTGGCATTACCTGTTATCAAGGGTCAGAAATCAGAGAGTGAGAAATTTCCGGGTGCAGTTAGCACATATTCAATAGAAGCGATGATGCAGGATAGAAAGGCACTTCAGGCGGGAACATCACATTTTCTGGGACAAAATTTTGCCAAATCCTCAAATATCAAGTTTCAAAACTCTGAAGGGGTGGAGGAAATAGCCTGGACAACATCCTGGGGAGTATCAACGCGGATGATCGGGGCATTGATCATGGCACACAGTGATGATAATGGACTGGTATTACCACCTCGTGTAGCACCTGCCCAGATAGTGATCTTGCCTATAATTCGTAAGGAAGAGCAGCGCGAGACCGTGATGGAATTTGTTAATAAACTGGCAGCAGAACTAAAATCTATCTGGTATTATGATAAACGGCTTGTGGTAGAAGTTGATAAGCGTGATATTGCTGGAGGTGAGAAGCTGTGGCAATGGATCAAGAAAGGTGTGCCAATACGATTAGAGATTGGCCCAAGGGATATAGAAAATAACTCCGTATTCATGGGGCGCAGGGATCTGGAACCTAATGAGAAGAAAGGAATTACGGTAGATGAATTTGTGAAGAATATAACCAGTCTTCTGGATGACATCCAGCAAAATATCTATCAAAAGGCTCTTGATTTTCGGCAGCAGCATACTCATGTCATTGATGATAAAGAGAAATTCTATGCTTTCTTTACACCAGAGAATGAGGAGAATCCTGAAATACATGGCGGATTTGTGCACTCACACTGGTGTGGAAGTGCTGAATGTGAAGAAAAGATCAAAGAAGACCTGAAAGTAACTATCCGTAATATCCCCCTTGACGCAAAAGAAGAAAAGGGTGAATGCATCTGTTGTGGTAATGAAAGTGACAAGAGAGTGATATTTGCGAAGGCGTATTAAGTCGTGAGTCGTGAATCGTGAGACGTGAGTCGAGGAATGTAAAACGGGAGATCGGCAGTTATAAGATGAATTGCGAGAAGGAGTTTTAGTGAAATTTTATCTGGATAATACAGAAGATATATTTTTATACCAGTTATTGAAAGCAGCGGGATTATTTGAGGAATATGCTCATGTTCGCCGAGTAACCAATGATGGTGAAGTCAAAGTTAATGATCAGACAGTATTTAAGCAGCGTACGCGGATATTCCCCGGAGATGAGGTGAAATATAAAGATATCCATATCAAAGTGATAGCTGGGAAAAGTCCACCTCCAGGCAGTAGTGTAAAGCCCGAATTCAGAGATCAGCGTGAAGGGAATGCTGCATATCCACGGCAGGGTGAAAATAAGCCGGAATTTAAACCACGTGAAGTGCGGGAAGAAAAAGTGCAGCATGGCAAACCGCAGAACTGGCAGCAGAAACCGCTTAAAAAGGAAAAGAATCTACGAGATCAACTGGAAACAGAAGTGATAAGATTGCATGGGCAATTTATTCGTAATGGACTTACATTGAGTCTGGCAGAATCCTGTACCGGTGGGATGGCTGGTCAATATATTACCAGTCAAAGTGGTTCTTCGGCATATTTTCTCGGTGGGATAATCAGTTATTCCAATGCTGTGAAGATCAGTCTTCTAGGAGTATCAGAAAAGACATTGGAAAAAGATGGAGCAGTAAGTGATGCTACAGCAGTGGCGATGAGCATAGGCGTGATGAAAAGCCTGGGCAGTGATGTTTCCGGGGCAATAACCGGCATTGCTGGACCAGAAGGTGGAGAACCGGGCAAGCCAGTGGGAACAGTTCATATATCGGTAAGAAATATAGATCGCAATTACACAAAACGATTTCAATTAAAAGGGAACCGGCAGGAGATACGCATGAAAAGCAGCCTTGAACTCTTCAAAATGCTATATCAGGTATTGGTAGGGCAAGAAGTATAGATTTATGAAAACTAAAATTCTACTTCTTGTGTTGTCAGCATTACTGGGGTGGCATTTACAGGCAGATGTATTTGAAGTAATGGATTCAAATGCAAATGAATTAACAATACGCTTTACATTGCCAGATTGGGAACTGGGAGAGATAGAGCGAGGAAATCAGGAATGGGATTACATCAAGTGTGAAAGCAGCAGTATTTCAGGAGAAGCAGGAAAGCCGGAATTGCCCTATTTTACGGGCAGTGTGGGAATACCAGTAGATGGTGATATCCAGATTGTGGTGCTGGGCAGCAGTCCAGAGATCCGCAATCAGGTGAAAATAGTTCCTGCCCTTAGGGACTATCTGGATGGTGATGAGCTTGCTTATGAATATGCAATTAATGAAAATATCTATTCTCAAACAGCAAATTATCCTGGTTCAATAGCAGCAAAGGGTTATACTGCCATGGCAGGAGACCGGAGATTTTATAGCTTTCAGGTATATCCCTTTCAGTATCAGCCAGGAATAGATAAATTAAATATTTATGATGAAATAGTGATCAGAATATTAATATCAGGAACCAAGGAAGAATTTCGGGGAGAAGCAGCTGGCAGTATTTTAGACAAAGTGGGTTCAGACTTCATTTTGAATGATGAAATAAGCCATAACTGGCGAATGGCAAGAGTGCCGGATGAGAGTTTTCCTTTGCGAAACAGCGGTGTGGTGGATACTTACAGGCTGGTGGTTGATCAGGAAGGCATCTACAAAGTAACTTATGAATATCTGACAACACAATTAGCGGAGCTTGAATATGATGCAGGTTTCAGTTGGGGGAATATTAATCCACGTTACCTGGAATTACGGGATGAAAATGGAACTGTACCGCTCAATTTTATCGGGGAATCTGACGGTTCTTTTGATCCCGGGGATTATTTTGAATTTCATGGGGATATTCATCATGGAGAGACTACCTGGTATGATGATTATACCTCGGAAAATGTATATTATTTGAGTCTTGCAGACCACCTTGGCAGTAGAATGATGGTTGAAAATGGTGGTCTGGTGGAATCTAACAGCAGTAATTATACTCTGCCGGAATCCTTTGAGCAGACGCTGCATATTGAAGAGCAGAATAAATTGGTGCCCTTGGGAGCTCAATCTCAGTATCAAGGTAATATGTACTATTTCCGGGAGGATATCTTTTGGTGGGGAGAACTTTCTGCACCGGATATGTGGGTATATCCATTTGAACTGCAATATCCCCATGCATCAAATATTCGCAAGGCATCTGCAAGCGTATGCCTGTTTGGATTAACTTATGATGGAGAGCATCCAACTTCTTTTACTGAACAGAATAAACATCGTGCCATAGTGCGGATAAATTCAACCCTGATAGATGATATTGGTAATGACTGGGAATGGATAGGTCAGCATGAGCAAATGTTTGAGAATCTTGATGTGAGTGGCAATCCTTCACCAATTTTGAATAATGATCTGGTTCATGGAGAAAACGTGGTATCTATCAGTTTACCCAATCTGAATAATATTTACGAGAAGGTTCTATTTGATTATCTTGATCTCACTTACTGGCGAGAATATAAGACTGACGAAGACTGGATAAAATTTCATAAGCCCTATAAAAAACCTATAGGTACGCCTCAGCCATTTGGATTATTCCAATTTGATCTTGATGGGTTTAGCACAGATGAAGTATCGATCTATAAATTAGGTTCCAGCGTAATAGAAAATTTAACTGTGATTTCCTTAAGTGAAGAAGGGACAGCACCTTATCGGATAAGTTTTCAGGATAGTGTGCTTACAAATGAGACGGAATATTATGCGGTAACGGAGTCCCAAAAGCATAGTTTGAAGGGTATCTATCCAGATTATCCATCCAACTGGAAAACAGCAGCAAACGGTTCTGAATATGTGATAATCACAGTAGAGGAATTTGCTGAGGCAGCAGCGGGATTTGAAGAATTCTGGGAAGAGCAGGAGCCGGGACTTAATGTAGAGATAGTGTTATTACAGGATATATTTGATGAATTCAATAGCGGAATACGATCAGCAGAATCCATAAAGGACTTTCTGGAATATACCTATAATAACTGGTCACCACGTCCAACTCATTGTCTTTTACTGGGTGAAGGGTTGCTTGATGAACGGGATAATAATCCCTATAGATGGGCAAATAAAATTCCCACAAAAGTTGTTTGGCTTTATGCACGTGGAGCAACAGCCAGCGATAACTGGTATGGCTGTGTGGCTGGCAATGACCCGGTATCAGATATAAGCATATCAAGATTGAATGTTACACAGGCAGGCCAAATAGCTACAGTAATAAATAAAACTGAGAGTTTTATGACCCAGCAGAATCATGACGACAACTGGCACAGCTCGATAACTCTTGCCACAGGCGGGAAAGCATCAGAGGGTAATATATTCTCTATGCAGAGTGAGCGTATACGCAATAATTCCATTCCGCCGGAATACAGGATAGCCCGAGTCTATTGTAATGTTACTGACATGCCTCAGCAGTATTCAGGGAATACCACCACTTTGATAAACTCAATAAATGATGGAACTTTGTATGTGCAATTCATGGGTCATGGAGCTTCAAATCAGTGGGATGATTATGATCTGTTTGATATTTATGATGTAAATAATCTAAATAATGATAATCTCTTTATAGGCAGCAGCATGAGCTGTTATGGCTCAGCATTTTTTGATGGAGCAGGTATATCCTGCATCGGTGAAGCTCTTACCCTTGATTCTCAGGGAGCAATAGGCCAGATAGGTTTTACCGGCTTTGGTTTTTTGTATCAGGATGAAATATATTCTCAGGCATTGCTGGCAGCTATCACAAATCCGTCTCTGGAAACTTTGGGAGATATAATAGATTACACAAAAACAGTGTTTTATGCTGAAGCCGGAACGGGAGTTGTAGCATATTCACTATTAGAGGGAAGTGCATTACTTGGTGATCCTTTTGTGAAAATCAATCTTCCAGAACTGGGAACAGAGATAGAATTGAATAAATTTAATTATGCTAAGGGAGATTCTCTGATCTTAACAGCGCAGGTAGGGGCTGATATAGAACGGGGTAAATTCTATATCTATGATGAGAATGATTCGCAAGTAAGTGCAAATGAATTTTATCCCTTCAGTTATGATGCAGTGGATGGAGAAGTGGTGCGAATTGCTACAATTCCGGGGAGTGATATTCTGCCGGGAGAAACATATAACCGAAACGTAAAATTCAGTGGATTTTCTCAGGAACGCGAAATAGTGGGTAAAGCAAACTTTTCAATAGGTTTACCGGGAGCATATAATATTAGCTGGGAGCCAGAAGAGCCAGATCCTGATGACGAGATAGATATAACAGCAAACTTTTATGATGATGATGGAGTAGACAGTGTTGCCTGTCATATAAAGATATATGCCACAAACATCAATCCCTTTAATGAAGCAGGATCATATACAAGTCATTATTATAGTGAAATGGTGCGTGATGATGAAACGGGTTTATATCATCTGGAAAGCCCAATTCAGAACCTGCCTTATAATTACTGTATCAGGTTTGATTTTGTGATCACGGATAGTCTGCAGAATATCAGTTACAGCAGTCAATTGCCAAATGAGAATTTTATCAGGATACGTGGAGTGAAATTTAAGCTTTCTGATTTTGGTATAACAGCCCAGAATAACCAGGCAAAAGCCAGATTATCGTTATTTAATAACGGCAATAAGGCAAGCGGAGAATGTAGTTTAAAGTTGTACCTGGCTGGAGAAATGACGCTTTTAGATTCTATCAGAATAGATTCTCTGGATGTAGGAGAACAGCGCTGGGAATATTTGAATCTGCCTTTACTAAATGGAAATTATTCATTTACAGTAAAAGTAAATGAAGAAGAAGAATTCTCGGGTTCAGCACAATTAAATACTGCAGTTTATGAGATCCAGCTTTTTGAAGCGGGAGTGGAAGCAGTAACTGTTTTGTCATTAGATGGTAATTTAAGCTGCAATTTTCCAGCAGGGTTATTAAATGAATCAGCAATATTTTCACTGGTCAAGGAAACAGGATTAAGTGCTATCAATCAACCGGATTTAGCAGGAATCATGTTGCAAAATGGTGAATCATCTCCAGCTTATAGTTTAAACTGTCTGGATAGTGGAGTTCTTGTAGACAGTCTGGTAGAATATCCTGGGAATGGAAGAGTGGAATTGAGCTTTTCTTATGGAGCTGCTGATAGGAGAGAGAGTAAATCACGAGACGTATCACGCTATTCTGTTTACAAATGGAATGCAGACTTCCAAAAGTGGGTATTTCAAACTATGGGAGCTAATAGCGGGGAAGAAACTGTCAGTTATTTGAGCGATAAAATTGGGGTTTACAGTGTTTTTGATAATCAGGATCAAACAGCACCTTCGATTGATGTCAACGTGGAAGGTCAGGAATTTACTTACGGTGGTTACGTGTCAGAGAATGGATTAATCTCATTTCTGCTGGGAGATCAAAATGGAGTGGATATCATCGAAAACGAATTATCATTTATCATAGACGGTGAAAATGTAGAATCAGAGAATTACAGCATTAATGCAGCTTGCGGGAGATTATCAAGTGTGCCTGTGAAATATCAAATGCAGTCAATGCCGGAAGGTATCCATTATTTACAGATGTCCTGCCGGGATTTTAATGGTAATGTGTTTGAGCGCGAGCTTTCCTTTGAAGTTAAAGCAGATTTTGATTTAATAAAGGTGGCGAATTATCCAAATCCAGTAAAATCCATGACAATTGATCCGATCAATACCGGAAGAACCAGATTCACTTACGTCCTAACGGATGATGCGGATAAGGTTACGATCAAGGTTTATACCGTTAGCGGAAGACTGGTGAAGACTTTTTCCGATCTTCCTGCCTCAATAGGATATCATGAATATCCTCAAAGTAATATTGGCTGGGATTGCCGGGATGAGATGGGTGATTACCTGGCAAACGGAATTTATTTTTATAAGGTGATTGCCCGTAAAGGCAGTAGCAAAATAGAAAAAATCCAGAAGATGGCGATATTAAAGTGAGAAGTGAAAAATGAGAAGTGAAAAAAAAGTACAGTTGACATTATTGATAGTCATTTCTTTGATTCTGATACCTCAATTATGTATGGCAGGAAAATATACTGGTGATTTTATGTATATTGGAGCTGGGGTTCGTTCATTAGGAATGGGTGGAGCAGTATCTTCCATAGCTGATGATGCTTCAGCGATATTTTGGAATCCAGCGGGAATTTCCCAGATCAGGAAAACTGAAGTTGAAGTCATGCATGCATTTTTGTATGAAAATCTGGCATATTATGATAATGTTTCCATTTGCCAACCACTACCGAATGAAGTGACAATCGGCTTGAACTGGACGCGATTGACCATCCCTGATATCCCGGTATTTTTAGAGGATTATCTGATTGAACATCCTAACGTGGCAGAGCGCAGCTCACGATTGGACTGGAATCTGCCGGGAGTACCAGATAGTTCATTTACCAGTTATGATGATCTATTTCAGTTCTGTTTTTCAAAACATCTGCGAACAAAACTGGATTTTGGCTGGGCATTTTTTGAGGTTCCCTTAGATGTATATTTTGGTGGAAATATTAAGTATATAAAAAGAGAGATATTAAATAATTTAGGAAATGGAACCGGATTTGATGTAGGACTGTTGCTGAGATCCCCATTGGCAGGACTAGTGGATATTGACTGGCTGGGAGATTTCAGTTTTGGTATAAATATGCAGAATGTTGGCGGAACTACAATTACCTGGGATACAGAATCCCAGAATCAGGATGAAGTTTTATTTAATACCAAACTGGGAATATCGTTGGAGCAGCCCTTACCAAAACAACATTTGAACTTGATACTTGCCATGGATACTGATTATGTGTATGAAAAAACTCATTATTATGGTATGGAAATTCAATATAAGAGACTACTGAGTGCCCGGATGGGATATTATTTTGAAGAATATACTGCAGGATTGAGTGTGAATATTTATGAATTCATTCTTGATTATGCCTTTGTAACCAATACTCTTGGCAATACAAACCGGATAGGAATGAGGTTTAGTTTTTAAGATGAAAAAATTAATAATCTATCTAATAACGACCCTTTTGCTGGTAATTTTAAGTTGCGCCGGTACTACTGACCCGGAAACAAAAGATGACGAGGCATTTGTAGCCGATCTGGTGGAGCATACAGGAGATACTGGTGATATACTCAAGAATAGTCATGGTATAATAACAGATACACTCAATTGCTATTACGGGAGTGACAGTACATTTTATGAGCTGGAAAATAATGGGATTGACGCTTATTTTGAAGGTGATTGGATCCTGATGCCATGGCATCATATCAGTGATTCCAAGACAGTGTCATTAGAGCTGTTCAGGTTTTCTTATATGGATTATCAAAATAATGTGGAAGATTATATTTCCTCTGTAACATTTATACCATTTAATAATTTCACAAAAGATTATTATATTGATACTTTTGATAATGTAGAAGATGCAGTTGATAATACCTGGTTATATTTCTTGAAAACTACAAATGTTGATGGAGCCACAGCCCTTTCAGATACAGTGGGTTATCACCTAATCGCTAAACCGGTTCTGCGAACTCCGTCAGATCAGGCTGAATTTGCTCCCTCAGATAGTCTGATCTTTGAATGGGACCAGAATACTACCTCCTCACTCGTAAAAAACAGACTGCTGGTTTTTGATGAAAATTATCACCTTATCTGGTTTTATAATCTACTTGCAAATGAAGAGCCTGTAATAGATTTCGGCGAATTATCAGGACTTGTGCTGGAACCCGGCAATTATCTCTGGCGTGTAGATGGTATCATAGAATGGATTGATGAATTATATATAGATGGAAAGCAGAAAGAAATTTACAGTGGATCGGAATCTATGGAAAGATTATTTACTATAAGCTTGACAAAGGAATAAAGAGAAAACTTGACTGAATGGATAAAATTATAAAGATATATATTGAGGATAAATAAATGAAAAAAATAGTGATTATAATATTGTTGGCAGGAGCTGTCAGTTTGCTGGCTCAGGAAAGCTCAATGAGTACCTTTAATCCCGGTTCGGTGTATCAATATCCGGGTTCAAGGGATGAGCAGCTGATGATAAATACCTATATCTGGGGACAGGTAAGGAGTCCGGGTTTATATCAGATACCTGATGATACAGATCTTTTGACATTGCTATCTTCTGCAGGGGGTCCCACAGATAATGCCAAGCTTTCCAAGATCAAAATTATCCGACCTACTGCACAGGGTGAAAAGATCATTTATGTGAATATGCAGAAATATATGAAAACCGGAGATATTACATTGATTCCAATCATGCAGCCGGGAGACACAGTATTTGTAGCGGGAACAGCTTTTTATGCAGTGGAACGGGTTGCAGGATTCCTGGGAACCATAATAACTTTCATAAGTTTTTATACATTGATCTCTCAATCAAATTAGCAGGGAAATAATATGCAAAATAACCAGCCAATTCAGAATAATGTGAACCCTAATATCAGCAGTCTTTTTGAAGAATCAGATCTGAAAATCACCGATTATATAAGTATATTACTGCGGTATAAATGGATAATAATCTTCAGTTTTCTGATTGTGGTCGCATTCACGAAATATCAGGTTTCACAAATGCCACGGATTTATCAATCCAGCTCAAAAATACTATTGGAAGATACTTCAAATGCCAGATTTATCTTAGGTTTAGAAACCAGTCGGATCAATTCTTCACTTAATAATAATATTGAAATATTGAAAAGTCGTCCTGTAATGAGATTAGCTTTGGACATTCTGAAAGAAGAAGAAGATTTTACTACTTTGCCACTCAGCAGATCTTTAGATCCTGTTTCAAGGTTAAAAAATGGGGTGCAGGTAAGTTCACGAACCAATACAGATATACTCACTATCAGTTATGAATCGACTTCACCACGAGAATGCCAGGCAGTGGCAGATGCTGCTGCGCAAGCTTTGATGGAGCAAAACACAAATTATGCCAGGCTGGAATTACGCAATACCAGGGAATTTCTGTCTGAGCAACTGGAAGAATCGGAACGAAGATTGCGAATTTCAGAAGAGGACTTACGAATTTACAAGATAGAAAATGGCATTTCTGTGCTTTCTTCAGAAATTCAGAATCTGATTCGCAGGGCAGCTTCATTGGAAGCAATGCTGAGTTCCACTGAGATTGATTTGCAGGTTAATGAAATTCATCTTCAATATTTGAATACTCAATTATCAAGACAAGACACTTTGCTGATGGATATAAATGTGGTTTTAACATCACCGCTTTTAAATCAATTACGTACTGAAATAGTTGAAAATCAGACCCGTTATGTTTCATTATTAACAAAACAGGAATATTCTGAGGATCATCCAGAATTAGTATCTCTGAAAAATAAGATTGATAACGGAAAGGTGCGTCTTTCACGAGAGATAGAGAATATTATATCAGAAGAATCAGCTACTCAGGATCCACTTGCCTTCAGGTCTTCTCTGATCACAGATATATCATCAACCAGGATGGAAAATAATATTTTAAATGCCAAGATCGAAAGCCTTAAACGAGCAATTATTACATATAACGGTAAACTGTCAATGCTGCCGGATACGGAAATCCAGTTGGCAAGGCTGGAACGGACAAATTCAATAAATGAAGAAACCTATTCAATGCTGGTTTCCAAATACGAAGATGCCAAAATTGCCGAGAGATCGAAAATTGGTAACGTGAGAATTCTGGAAAAAGCTCAGCTTCCCAGCTTTCCCATTAAACCCGATGCTAAGAAAAAAATGATGACCTCAGCATTGATAGGATTAGCTATTGGCATAGGACTGGCATTGCTCCTTAATTCGCTTGATCCTAAGATCAGAACATTTGAAGATGTGCGTAGGAATGTGAAATTACCAATTGCTGGGACAATTCCGCATATTTATGTTCATGATAATGATCTGGATATAATTGAATCAGAACTGGCTGAAGCCACGGACGCTGAAAAACCAGAGCTGGAAACCCTGCTGCATCAAATAGAAGGGAGACTGATCTCTAATTATGCCCCCAAATCTTCTACTTCAGAATCATTCAGAATATTGAGAACTAATATTGTGTCAAAAAAAGTTACCGGGAAAGCTCTTTCTTTAATTGTTACTAGTTCAGGACCCAAAGAGGGTAAATCTACTATTATTTCTAATCTGGCAATCACTTTGGGACAATTGGGTGATAAAGTTATCTTGGTTGATCTTGATTTACGCCGTCCCATGATCCACAATCTATTTAATTTTGAAAAAGAGAATGGAATAAGTGATTTTATCTCCGAGGCTCCGCTTGAATATAAATCTTATATAAAAAGAGGGTTTACTCATAATCTTGATATTATCACCAGTGGAATAATTCCACCTAATCCTTCTGAACTCCTGGCTTCTAAGAATATGAATATTTTATTAGAAGAATTAAGCAAAGAATATGACTATATTCTGATAGATTCACCACCGGCAATAGCAGTAACTGATTCAATGGTGCTTGCCTCAAAAGTAGATTTAATGCTGCTTGTTGTAAGAGTTGGAAGAGCAGATAAAGAAGTGATCAGACGAGCAAAGGAAATGCTGCATAATATCAATGTGGATATTGATGCAGCAGTGATCAATGGGATCAAACCTCACAGATATTACAGCAGCTATGAATACAATTATTACTATTTATACTATTACGGCAGAAAGGGTGATGGAAAAAGTAATAAAGTGTAAATCCTATGCGAAAATCAATCTATTCTTTGAAATATTGAGAAAAAGGGAAGATGGATATCATGAAATTCAGACAATCTTTTCTCTGATAGATGTTTATGATAGATTGAATTTTGTTTTGACAAAAAATAGTGGTGTTAAGATTTTGGCTGATACAGATTTTCTTAAAGAAGAAGATAATCTGATATATAAGGTAGCGGTCTTTATAAAAGAAAAATATAACGTGAAATCAGGTGTTATTGTAGATTTAGAAAAAAGAATTCCGATTTCTGCGGGACTTGGAGGGGGCAGCAGCAATGCAGCCACGACAATAATCGCATTAAATAGTCTCTGGAATTTGCAACTTTCTAATAAGGAGATGCATGAGATTGCTGCTCTTTGGGGAAGTGATATAAATTTCTTTCTGGAAGGATCCACTGCCCTGGGTGAAGGTAGAGGAGAAAAAATATCTTCTCTTCCATATTTGGCATTTGACCATATATTCCTGGTAAATCCTGGA